>CAYYFT010000216.1:0-2928 GCA_964471015.1 uncultured Pirellulales bacterium
GTCCACAAATCTTCGGTAAAATCCTGGCCTCTTTGTCTGTCGTTGCGATATACGAAGTTAAACCACCATTGCTCGTCCTTTTCGAAGTTCATAGATGGGCAATTCAAAAACAATTCATAACTGCCCGGCATATCATGACGAATCAGCAAACCAGAACCGAGCCAGGCAGAAGAAATGTGAGAGTAGGATTTTTGCAGTGTGTGGAAGTCCCTCAAACCAATAAATGGGCGTAGAACGAACTCCGCCGGCTTCTGCACGGTGGTGAAATCATATACCAAGGCAACTATATCTGTATCGCGGAGGAGATATATGGATTTGGTCAGCTGGAGCTGCGGCAGTTGATAATCAAAATGCACACCGGTATCACGACGGAATTGCCTTAAAAGGGTGAAACCCTGTGGTGCAAATTTTTCATTGAATTCAAAGGTTGAAAGATTAAAAATGTTTCCATTTAATATCACCATTTCCAGGCAGTTTGCCAGTGCCATTATCCTGTTGGCGGGATGGTTAAGTGAGCCGACGAGCAAGCCGTGATACCTTCTGGTGTTGCAGCCGACAATCGTTGATGATGCGTAACTGCCTCGGTCATTAGTCAGCAGCCATTCTCTGGTCAGTAACTCCTCAATACTTTTTTTGCCTACCGGTATTGAGACGATTTCATCGCTGTCGGCTTTTTGTAATGTTAACACAATTTTACTCCCAAAAACGTCATCATAGTAAAATCCAGCCCCTGCTGCTTCCTTTGCGAAGTAAAGCGGCAGGGGTTGCTTCAAGCATCAAGAAATAAATCAGGGCATATAATTCGCCGTTTGCGTTTTCTAATTGGGCGAGTCTTTATTTTTCGACAGGCTGCAAGGTGCGTTCCCAGCTGCCCCCATAGAACATCGGTTATGAAGATTTCCCAACACATTCATAAAGTTAATATAAGAATCGTAAGGTGAATCATACGGATTAAAGTATTTATGCACATCACCATCGGCAAAGTATTTTGTGCACATATAATAAAAATGGTCTGAGGTCTGTAATCTTCGCCAGTCTGTAATGATTTTTTCGTTGCCGGCTTTTTTGATGTCCTTTTCGAGTCGATAAAGCTCATGAATGGCATTTGATTGCATTGCGTTTCCAAGCCAGGCAGAGAGGTCTCTTTCGATATCAGCCCAGCTTATCAGATGCGGCACATCAATTGTATCAACGGGCTGAAACGATTGAACTATCTCGCTGGGGGTTTTGAAATCGTTGTTGGGGTTTTTTAAGATTTGTTCCGGCAGGTGCCTCATAAAGTTGAATATTCCCGTATCCTCCCATTGGTGCTCACCGAATGTCTCATAATCCATAAAGAGGTTGACAACATCTCCGTTAATATTGTTTATCCAGTCGGCGAACTTATCCGCCGTTAAGGGCCACTGTGACCAATCACGGTTGGAAAACCTGAAGGCAATGTCATCGCTGAGTGAATAGTTCTTCAGCAGCAGCTTTAGTTTGTTGCATCCTTTGGGTCGGTAGAGAAAATTAGGACTTCTAAAGCCAAGGATGTGGTCCGCCCCTTCGGTTATTATTGCGTCGAAGTCGCCTGTTGACTCGATGAGTGCAGCCAGGTCGTTATTATATATCAGCTCTGTATTTCTAAAAACCTTCGGCTTTTGACCGAACAAATGTTCGATGGTTTCGGCGTGTTTATTTATCTGCTCTATGAATTCATCGTGCGAGTAAAGATAACTTAAGCTGTGATAATACGTTTCAGCCAAAAACTCCACGCATCCGGTCTCCGCCAAGGCGTCAAAAGTGCTGATAACTTCCGGCGCAAAGAGCTGGAGCTGCTCCAGTAATACGCCTGTTATGCTGTATGCTATCTTAAATCGACCCTGAAACCTGCGGATTATATCCAGAAGCAGTCGATTGGTTGGAAGATAACATTTATTTGCCACCTTCCTGCAAATGGAAGCATTTTTATAATCGTCAAAATACCGGTCGTCTTTGTCAAATACCGTATAGTGCCTCAATCGCAAAGGTTGATGCACTTGAAAATAGAAACATATCGAAGCCATATCTCGTATCTCGTATTGCGTGTTACGCGCGACGCCCGCCTCGGCAAGCCGAAGGCGAGACGGGCATCACACACGATGCACGACGACTAAACCGCAACCAGTGTTTCTTCATAAATTTTCACACACTTCTGGGCACTGTCCTTCCATCGCAGTTTTCTTACCTCAAAATTGCCATAATTTCGCAGCGTTACCCCTAACGGCGGATATTTCAGAACAGCTATAACTTTGTTGGCAATTTCGTTGATATCCCAGAAGTCAACTTTCAGCGCATGCATCAAAACTTCCGACACACCACTTTGCTTGCTTATTATGACGGGGATATCATTGTTCAACGCTTCCAGAGGTGCAATCCCAAATGGTTCTGATACCGAAGGCATGACGTATAAATCGGCCATCTCATAAATTTTCTGGACGTCTTCGCTGCACAAAAAGCCGGTGAACAGCACCTTTTGGCCGATGCCGAGTTCCGCTGCCATTTCAACTGCACGGTGCATTAAATCGCCGGAGCCAGCCATAACGAATTTGACGTTATCCATTACTTCAAGGACCTTTTTGGCTGCCTGGAGGAAATACTCCGGGCCTTTTTGCATTGTAATTCGGCCTAAAAATAATACGATTTTCTCATCTTTTTCGATGCCTGTTTTGGCCAGGAACCCATTACCATTACGTTCGACGCCGTTATGCACCACTTCCACTTTTTCGCCGCTGATGCCGTATCGGCTGATTATAATACTGCGTGTAAAGTAGCTAACAGCGATTACCTTATTTGCCCGCTCCATACCCTCTCGCTCGATGTCGTAAATCATCTGGTTGACGTTCTCGCCGCTACGGTCGAATTCCGTCGAATGAACGTGCACAATAAGCGGTTTTCCGCTGATTGCCG
>CAYYFT010000217.1:0-2926 GCA_964471015.1 uncultured Pirellulales bacterium
AGCCGGTGTATTGACCTGCTACTGGTTTTCCTGTGCCGTATTTGGCCTCGAAGGCATTCTGGTCTTTGACAACAAGGATGTGTCCGCCTGCTGCAAGCTCCACATCACCGAAGGTAAAGTCGATACCGTTGGTAAAGCTGACGAGATTGAGATTTATTGCTGAGGCCCCGGTGTTCTTCAGTTCAATGTATTCGGTATTCGGGTCGTTAGGGTTGTTTGTATCTATAGGATGATACATAATTTCTGTAATACGAAGGTTCTCTGCGACTCCATCAAGGCCGTAGACCGCTTCATTAAGTGCACTCCATTCCCCGGTACTATTTTTAAATATTCGTGCCTTAAGGTCAGTGCTTTTATCAATATTGAAACCTCCGGAGTATTCAATCGCACTGGGTGAGATATTTGGCTCAGTGGCACTACCACCACTAAGGCCTTCTAACTCAGCGCATATCAGAAAATCTGAACTGTCTGCAGTATTATTCATACCTTGAATGGCAAGGATGTTACCACCGGCCTGAAGCTCTCCTATATGGTCTGAAATGTTATAAGAATTCCACGCAGAAGTTGCCTCAGGCGACGATGTGCCATTAGAGTTCCACACCGGCGTGCCGGTGAAATTGACCCGTTCCACTTCTACCCCATTGATATATGCAACGAAGGCATCATCATAGCGAAGCTTCAACGTCAAACTGTTGTAGCTCAGCAGCTCGTTGCCATCGACGGTAAACGGAATGCGGATATAACAAGTCGTGTTGACATTATACATAGCTGTTCCGACATCGATACCAATGTATGGGTCGTAGTCGTTGCCAGAGCTTCTTTCGTAGCCGATGCCGCTGGTGCCGCTTATCCAGCTCGTATCGTCGTATGGCTCACTGCCGCCTCGCCAGGTTGTGCCGATATCGCCTGTCGGAACCAATACCTTCTTGGCTGCATTTTCAGAAACCAGTACGGTTGTATCCGGCGGAGTGGCTTCGCCTGGAAGCCGGGGGTCGTTGCCGTCAATTGTGTAATAGATTGTTCCTGAACTGCCCGGGTCTGTAATGGTGATTGTGTCGCTGGCCGAGATGTAACCACCATGCTGATAAGACCCATTGACGTAGAAAGCCGGGGCATCGGTGCTCGGGAAAAGGTTCTCGTTGCGAAAAATGTTTATAATGGCATAGTAGTTATTGGTGTCGTGGATGTCGGGGATGTAATGGTCGATTATACAATCGCGTTCCTTCAGCCAGGAATCTTCACGCGTAAAGTAGTAATTGGGGCCATGAGGAGGCATCGGGTAGAGAATATCATCCCAATCGCACGGGTCGCTGGGTATCAGAGGGTCATTCGCGTACGGGGTTTTCATCTGTACATCACCCCAGCGGGCTGACTCGGCGACGATGGCCTTATCTATCATATTTGCAATTTCAAGATAGCGGCCCTGCGAACCGGTAACACTGAGGGCTCCGTCATTAAAGCAATGTTTCTGGACACGGTCGGCAAAGAGAAGGCGGAACTCCGGGCTGGTGCGCATTTTCTGGAAAAGCTGGCCAGCTCCGCCGTCGTAGTCGATGCGGGAGGCGGCGCGGTTGTGGTAATCGAGAACTATTTCCTGGTCCCAGACGAAGAATCGGAGCTTGCCATCACCGCTGACGGGATTGACGGCAGCATGGCCATTGTGGTGGGGCCAGTCCTCGGCGTCAGCGTAGAAATGCAGAAGCATGTAGTCCGCGAAGTTTTCGACATCAAGATACTCTTGAATCGCCGTGTAACCAGCTGTGGTGGATGGGTTGATGGCCATCATTTCGTTCCAGCGAGTATTAGTGGCAAAGTCCTGATTGATTATCCAGTCTTCAGGTTCACCTCCGAGATGGTCGGCGAAGAAATCATCCGACGCAGTAAGCTCGGCGAGGTTGAAGATACCAAAATAAAGCCCGTTAACGTATAGGTTCACGAAGTTGCCGTAGCTGGAGGGTTGGCCCATATCGCCAAGACTTTCCTTCATCCATACATCACGAATATACATCGAGTCGTTTTGACGGTAGCGTGTATCTTGGCCCGAGTTGTTGACAAGAGCCCAAGCATCGGTGAAGCAGGCACGAAGGAGAAGCTGGTTGAATTCCTCCACGTCAGATTCCGGAAAGAGAGGATACTTCAGCTTAGCCGTGCCAAACGGGGCAAAGAATGTCAGACGCAGGTTATGTTTTTGCATACGAAATGGACGTCGGCTGGAACCACCATGATTTTCGATTTTACAATCTTCATTAAATCCATCAGTGCCGTCGAGAGGAATATATTCTATCGAACATTTGTACTCCGTGTATATTCCAGGATTGGCCCATAGGCCGAAGTCGTCACTGATGAATTCATCCATATTCATTGTAATGGAGACAACAGGTAAATCGTAAAGGCCGTCTTCCACAGAGTATCCTGGTAAAGTATTATTGACAACACGCGGGTCCATCTCGTAATCGGACGGCGTGGTCGCATCACACTCCGAGCACCAGCCCCAATCGCTCGGCCAGCCGGGTGGATTCGTCGGCTGCTGGGCAACGTCGTCAACAAAGATATAGGTATGAGTAATTACCCGATTAGATTTATAGCCCGGCTTAAGTGCCACCGCACGAAGGCAGGTAGTTGAACTGATGGGAATGGCACTGGTATATGGTAAGCTGGTCGCTGATGGCTCTTCGTTATCGATAGGTTCACTGCCGTCTGTAGTATAGTATATGTCAGCTCCATTGGTTGTGGTGGCGATTGTAACGTTGAAATCTTCTTCATAGAAACCTCGTTCGTGACTGAATTCGACATCCTCAACAAGACCTAAGTAGGCATCATTGTTTTCCGCCAGCGGGGTTGGTGTAGCAAAAAACCTCAAATTATCGTTGGCATCGGGATAACGACCATAGGAAATGTTGGTAGTTTGTTCACCAAAGATAATACC
>CAYYFT010000218.1:0-2907 GCA_964471015.1 uncultured Pirellulales bacterium
CCATTAACGGTCTTAACTTGTCCGCCTTACTATACTACTATTTATATGATACGACCAAATACACCTTTTAGTCAATAAAATAAGGCAAAAAAATAAAAATTTTTTGTTTTTTTGTCCCGGGGGTCATATAGGCGCAAGGGAGTAGTGTAAAAAATACCCCCGCCTGCGCAGAAAGGCCATACTTGCAAAAGCCAATTATATTCGGTACCTTAAGCCGACATTGACGAAATGGCAGCTTTTTAAGCAGGGTCCATTCAAATAATGGTCAAAACGGAAAAAATCAAAGTCAAGACAAAAGGCAACTGCGATATTGTCAATATTACCGATGAGACAACCGAGGCTGTTGCTCAATCAGGCGTACTCTCGGGGACCGTTACTCTTTTTAATGTCGGTTCTACGGCGGGGATTACGACGACCGAATATGAGCCTGGACTGGTAAATTATGATATAGCGGCGGCGTTTGAGAAAATTGCGCCAGCTAACGGGCGATATGAGCACGAAGAGACCTGGCACGATGATAACGGGCATGCCCACGTCAGAGCGTCGCTGCTGGGGCCTTCTTTGAGCATACCCATAGTTGACGGCAAAATGACGCTCGGCACCTGGCAGCAAATCATCCTTGTAGATTTCGATACCAGGCCGAGAACAAGAACTATCATTTGCCAGATAGTCGGAGAGTAAATAATTGACTATTTACCATTTACTATTTACTATTTACTATTGAAGGAGATAGGTAATTCGGGATATTGGTAAATAGTCAATAGAAAATATTAAATGGCAATTAGGTCTTTTTGGGGCTTTTGTTTTTATGAATATCTGGTGGGAAAAAACGCTTCTTGTAACAGGCGGATTGCTTATTGTTTTTTTAATAGTCGGCTGTGGTGAGCCGGTGCAAAGAGGCGAAAGTGAGCTTGCACCCGAGATAGATTTGGGCACTACAATAGGGTCGCTGGCTGAGGTGTTCTCCTTCGAATTTATCCCCGTCGAAGGATACGGCCTAGTGGGCGGCCTTAACGGAACGGGTTCGGCAGAATGTCCGGTACAGGTTAGAGGACATCTTAAACAATATATCCTGCAGCAATTGGCAGGGGATAAGGTAAATGTTGATGAGCTTATCAGCAGTCGCGATACGGCTGTGGTGGTAGTGCAGGGGACCATGCCGACGGCAGTTCCGAAAAACCAATACTTCGATGTAAGAGTAGCTGCCCTGCCCGGCACACAAACAACCTCTCTGGAAGGCGGCTGGCTGTATGGTGCTGAGCTCAAGGCAACAGGCGGGCTCGGTATGGCTATAAAAGTTTTGGCTATGGCGAAAGGGCCTGTCTTTATAGATGCACTAAGTCCCGGCGAAACAAATAAGAAAATTGGTTATATCCTGGCCGGTGGTACGGTCCTCAACGAGTACAAGATAAACATGGGGCTTCGTCGGCCGGACCATAGAACCGCAAGCCTTATTCGCAATAAATTAAACGAGCGATTTGGTGACGGCACAGCCAGAGCGGTCTCACCCAGCCAGATTGAATTGAAAGTGCCAGCTAAATACAAAAAACAAAAACAAAGATTCGTATCGATAGTTAGAACGATATACCTTGTTGAAACGCCGGAAGCTACCAAAGAAAGAATAAGCACGTTTGTCAGAAAGCTTGCTGTTTTAGAAGACAAGTACTTATCTGAAACAGCTCTTGAGGCCATAGGGAACGAAAGTCTCAGCAAGCTGGCTGCCCTGCTGAATTCGTCCCAGGAGCAGGTGCGTCTGGGAGCAGCCAGATGTATGCTCAATCTGGGCAGCGATGAGGGTTTGAACACCCTACGAAAAATAGCATCAGATAAAGATTCAGCCTATCGAATCGAGGCCCTGGAGGCAATTACTGCATCGGCGAACCGGAACGACGCGGTTGCGATATCGCGAAGATTACTGCGCGACAGCGATTACAATATCAGACTGGCAGCGTATGAAAACTTAAGAAAATTAGACGATATTGCGGTAACACAAAAGCTGATTGCGCGTAATTTTTATCTTGAGCAAATCACACACACCGAACAGAAGGGGATTTTTGTTTCCCGCAGCGGTCAGCCCCGAATTGTGCTGTTCGGTGCTCCGATATACTGCCGTGACAATATCTTCATCCGGTCGGCAGACGGCAACATAACAATAAATGCTCCAGCAGGTCAGAGATATGTTTCAATAATCCGCAAGCATCCCAGACGTCCCAATATAATAGTTCAGTTGAAAAGCTCTTTTGAACTTAGTGATATTATTCAAACCCTGTGTGAAGAACCGCTTAAAAAAACCAGGGAAGGACGTCGGGGATTAAACGTTTCGTATGCCGAAGCAATCGCCCTTTTGAAACAGATGAGCGACAAGGGAGTGGTGGAAGCAGAGTTTCGCGCTGGGCCCCTGCCAAAAATCAACCTAATTATCAAGAAAAAATAGGGCCTTGACCGATATTAATAGTGCGTACAGGCCTGTTGGGTGGGCCTAGTGCGCAATAAGTATTCAGTCGCCAAAACCAGGAGCAGGATAACAAATGAGACTTGAAAAAATCGTTCTCAACGGGTTCAAAAGCTTCGCCGACAAAATAGAATTTTCCTTCGACTCGCCAATAACCGCCATTGTCGGCCCCAACGGCTGTGGTAAGAGCAATATCGTCGATGCGGTAAAGTGGGTACTTGGCGAACAAAGCGTCAAGAGCCTTCGGAGCGGTCAAATGGCGGATGTGATATTCGGCGGCAGCAGCAGCAGAAAGGCAGTCGGAACGGCTGAAGTAAGCTTGTCTATCTCAAACCCCAACGGAACCGGGGCGAGACAATTACCAATTGAAGCCGACGAGGTGCAGATTACAAGGCGGATATATAAAAGCGGCGAAAGCGAATACCGTATAAACAACAAAATCTGCCGACTAAAAG
>CAYYFT010000219.1:0-2881 GCA_964471015.1 uncultured Pirellulales bacterium
GAGATACCCAGCTATGTCCCGGGCGAAGCTGCAACGGTGCCGGGGCACGAAACTGTAATTAGAATCGAGGCCGTCGGCCCCGCTGTGGAGGGCTTTAGGCCCGGCGAGCGGTTTCTTGTTCAGGCTGATTATCGTTGGCTGCACACAGCCGGTTCTAACGCCGCATTCGGATACAATTTTGAGGGAGCTCTCCAGGAATATGTGTTAATGGACGAGAGAGTCATCACTTCACCCGGAGGCGGCTCAATGTTAATACCGGTTTCAGAAGAGCTTTCCGCCTCAGCCGCAGCTTTGGTAGAGCCGTGGGCCTGTGTCGAAAATGACTACACCGCCGCGGAACGGAGAAATTTAAAACCGGATGGCCGGATGCTCGTTGTCGCCGACGTTAACGTTACAGCAGATTCTTTTGCCGGCTTGTTTAATCGCTGCGGAAGACCGGCACAAACAACCTGGCTCTCGAAGTTTCCGGCGCCGGAGGGTTTGGATATTACGGATACCTGCTCCACAAACATATCCGGGCTTTCCGAAGCCGGCTACGATGATGTAATCTATTTTGGGTTTGAGCCCAAAACGGTCGAAGCTTTGTTTGCAAAAGTTGCTCCGCACGGTCTTCTCAATATCGTTCTTTGCGGCGGTAGCTTCGGCAGAGACGTCGTTACAATGGTGGGCAGAGTTCACTACGGCGGAATACGAATAGTTGGCACCACCGGCTCGGACCCGGCTGAGTCTATGGAATATATTCCAGAGACCGGCGAAGTCCGCCCAGGTGACAAAATCAACGTTATTGGTGCCGCCGGGCCTATGGGAACGATGCACGTGATACGAAATATCTGTCAGGCGGTCGAAGGCCTCAGTGTTTTTGCCGGCGACCCCGATGAAAACAGGTTGGCTGCCCTCTCGGGAAAAGTTAAACCTCTCGCTAAGAAAAACAATGTTAGGTATAGACCTTACAATCCGGCAAAGGCCGAAGTCACAGATGCTTTTGACTATGTAGTATTGATGGTGCCGATACCCGAACTGCTGGCCGATTCGGTTAAAAACGCCGCTGCTCACGGCATTATAAATATATTCGCGGGTTTACCTGCGACGGTTACCGCCAAAATCGACCTCGACACTTACATAGAAAAGCGGCTGTATTTCATCGGAACCAGCGGCTCCGTTATCGAGGATATGAAACGAGTGTTGGCCGAAGCCGAATCCGGCAGGCTTGACACCAATATCTCTGTTGGGGCCGTCTGCGGACTTGATGGTGCGATTGACGGAATCCAGGCGGTTGAAAATAGGTCAATAGCTGGTAAAATTATCGTATATCCAGCCTGCAAAGGCCTGGGGCTTACGCCGTTGGCGAATCTAAAAGAAAAGTTGCCGCAGGTTGCTGAGTGTTTGAATAACGGCCTGTGGACAAAGCAGGCAGAAAAGAAATTGCTGGAGAGTTTTGACCTCGATGGATAAGGCCTTGACGGATTTGGTAAGGATATCGAATGTTACGGGCAAAGATTCTGCGCTCATTCAGGGCGGAGGCGGCAACACGTCGGTAAAAACAGCAAACGGCAGGTTTATGTATATCAAGGCCAGCGGCACGGATTTGAAGGATATGGATTTGCACGCTGGCTGGTGCAAGCTGCGATTGGATTTGGCCCTGGCCGTTATAGAGGATAAATCGATTGCTAAGCTCGGCGTCCAGGCAAGAGAAACCGAGGTGGTGAATCGGCTGCTTCTTGCGTGTGATGATAAAGCCGCCGCCGGCGCTCGCCCGTCAATTGAAGCGCACTTGCACGCTATGCTCGGTAAGTGTGTCATTCATTTGCATCCCGTTGCGGTATTGTCTTTCGCCTGTGCCAAAAATGGTAAGACAGAGCTTGAAAAACTATTCAAAATCGAAAATCGAAAATTGAAAATCAAAAATCCTCTGTCTCCTCTTTGGGTTCCTTATGCACATCCTGGTTTTTCACTCGCAAAGAAAATTGCGAAATTGAATGCTGATTATCAAAATCGATTTGGCCAAAAGCCCGCCGTTCTTTTTCTGCAAAAGCACGGCCTTCTCATTTCTGCTGATAGTCCCGATGCCGCTCTTCGGCTGCTGCGCAGCATCATAAATCGCTGCACCGGCAAGTTAAAATGGCCGAAAGCCGGAAAAACAAAACTGCTAAGTCGGAAAGTTGTCGCTGATGTAAAGCTCTGCATTAGCGGGGCGCTTTATGGGGCGACCGGCCGATACGCTGTAATCAGCCATTTTTATGACGATGCAATTGCAGCGTTTTGGTGCCAAAAAAATGCACAGAAATTGCTTTTACCGCCTGCCTTGACCCCTGATGAATTGCTTTACGCCAACGGCCCGGCGATGTGGGTAGAGGACTGTAATTCGAAAAAAATCGCACGCAGATTAACCTCCCAAAAGAAAAGAGGCAAAACTCCTCCAGTTGCATTTCTGGTCAAAGGTGCTGGACTTTTCGTTGCCGCACCGGAGAAAATCGCTCCTGCCGTCAGGGACATTGTTAAGAACTCCTTTGTCATCCGCACTAATGCCTCCCGCCTCGGCGGCATTCTCAGTTTGAATAAAGCCGAGCAGGACTTCATTAACCGCTGGGAGGCCGATGCTTTTCGAAAAAAGCTGGCAAGTGGTGCCTCCGCCGCTGTATAATCAAGGGATTATAACAAAACTGCCTTCTTCTGTCATTCCCGCCCCTGCTTTCGCAGGGGTAAACTTGTCCCCGCGGAAGCGGGGAGCGGGAATCCAGATGTTTTTGTTGAATTCATTTTAGGTTTTATTATAGACTCTAATATGCAATATGAGGTTCGATAAATGGCAAAAGAAGTAAGATTACCCCGGCTTGGCCAAACTATGGAAGAAGCAACGATTGTTGCCTGTCTCGTCAAACTC
>CAYYFT010000220.1:0-2869 GCA_964471015.1 uncultured Pirellulales bacterium
ATATTTTGGTAACTTTTTCTCCAGTCGCTTGCGTTCGAATCTCATAAACACGGGCAGGCCGTCTTCCCCTATAGTAATAGGTGCCTCACCCCTGACTAACGGCTTCACGTAATCACGCATTGCATCGGTGATATGATTGCCCTTATCGTTTATGTACTCAGCCGGAACTTTCTTCTCGCCATTAGCTACGTCTCTCAATTCTGCCAGGCCTGTTGTGCATTTGTATTTTGGGCCTTGCTCACGAACCAGCGTTACCATTTTACCGTTCTCGCCGGATAAGGCCGCCTTAACAGCCATCTGACCGCACATATATGCCTCGTTGACGTCGGTCAGCGAGGCGAAGTGCATAGCGCTTCGCTGATTTGTGCCCGGCTTGTTGAATCGAGCTTTTATGCCGACTTCTTTCTCGATAACTGCTTTGAGCATTTCCGCTACACCGCCAAGTTGAATATGACCGAAGCTGTCCTTGCCAAATGTCCCCTTATCTGCTGTTACGTATTCGCCTTTTTCATCTTTGAGCCCCTCGCCCGCAACGATAAAGACCCTGCCCAGTTCCTTAAGCACCTCCTTGACATCGCTGACGAGTTTATCGAAGGAAAATGCTGATTCGGGCATATATATAAGGTGTGGTGCGTCTTCTGGTCTGCGCGAAGCAAGACCTGTTGCCGCTGCTATCCAGCCGGCGTTTCTTCCCATCACCTCTAAGATTGTGCAGGTATCCGTTGTGTACAACGCCTCTGTGTCTCGGCCGGCCTCGGCTGCACAGGTTGCAACATATTTAGCTACGCTGCCATAGCCCGGGCAGTGGTCGGTGAAGGCAAGGTCGTTATCCACAGTCTTCGGTATGCCAATACAAACTAATTCGTAACCGCTCTCTGCTGCGAGCTTGTTGACCTTGTCGGCGGTGTCCATTGAGTCATTGCCGCCGGCATAAAAGAAATAGCGAATATTATGTGCGCCGAAAACATCAAGTATTCTCTCGAAATCTGCCTTGGATTCTTCGAGTGATTTTAATTTGTATCTGCACGAACCGATAGCTGCGGCAGGTGTTTGCGTAAGCTGCTCAATGGTCTTAGGCTTCTCAGCTGAAATATCGAATAAATCCTCCTGTAAGATACCTAATATACCGTTAGTTGCACCTATCACGCGGCCGATTTTGCCGGATTTGATTGCTTCCTGGATTACCCCACAGGCGCTTGAATTGATTGCCGCAGTCGGCCCGCCGGACTGCGCCACAACAGCGTTGCCTTTCGAATTCATCCTAATTACCACTCCATAAGTTTTTTAGGATTCTGATACGTTACTTTGCAATCGGAGTACTTTAATCCACTGTTCCGAAAATTTCAAGCTGTTTTGGAAAATGTAAGGCTGACAGCCTTCACGAGGCTCTTTGAGGTGCTATATCAGCTTCATAACTTTCTGTCTAACTTCCGGTAGCTTATGGCTTCTGCTATGTGTTCAGGGGCAATTGTTTCGGCGCCGGCCAAATCGGTTATTGTGCGAGCAACTTTACAAATCTTATCGTGGGCCCGGGCGGACAAACCAAACTCGGTCATCGCCTGCTTAAGCAGCATTTCACAGGCTTGGTCAAGTTCGCAAAATTTTCGAACCTGTTTGTGACTCATCCTTGCGTTTGTCATAGTCTTGTCGTTGCTGAATCGCTTCCCCTGGACATCTCTGGCCCTTACGACGTCCTCCCTCATCGTGGCAGAGTCGAGTTGGCCTGATTTGCTGCGCAGCTTGCTGAAACTTATCGCGGGCACATCGATATGAATATCAATTCTGTCCACCAACGGCCCCGATATTTTTGACAGGTATCGCTCAATCTGGCCGGGCGTGCACTTACACCTTCTTGCATCCGTGCCAAAGTAACCACACGGACACGGATTCATTGCCGCAACTAACATAAATTGAGCAGGAAAGCGGACAGTCCCTTTCGCACGTGAGACTGTAACAAATCCATCCTCCAACGGCTGGCGAATCATCTCGAGAATATGTCTGGGAAATTCCGCGAACTCATCGAGAAACAGTATCCCGAAATGTGCCAGTGACAATTCGCCCGCCCTCGGGTTTGTGCCACCGCCCACCAGAGCTGGCCCGCTGGCTGTATGATGAGGCATCCGGATAGGACGGGTGGCCAGCAGCGCCTTGCCTTTACTCAACAGCCCCACAGACGAATATATACACGTTGTTTCGAGCGATTCTTCCAGGCTCAATGCCGGCAGAATAGTCGCCAGCCTTTGCGACAGCATTGTCTTTCCCGCTCCGGGCGGCCCTATCATCATTATATTGTGGCCGCCGGATGCGGCAATGGTCAGGGCACGCTTGACGCTTTCCTGGCCCTTAACATCTGCAAAATCAACTTCATAGTTCGATGCTGTGTTAAAAATCTCATTGACATCAATAGCCGTTGTCTCTAAGGGCAACTGTCCCGAAAGAAAACTCACCGCTTGAGTTAGGGAGCTGACGCCATATACTTCTATATCCTGAACAACTGCTGCTTCTTCAGCATTCTCTAAAGGAACAATCATTCGATTAAAACCTTTTGCGGCGGCGGTCATTGCCATATTCAATACGCCGTTAATTCCTCGAACCCGCCCATCCAGAGCCAGCTCGCCGATGATAACAAAATCCTTAAGCACCGAGCTGACTAAGATGTTCTCTCCGATGAGCATACCCAGTGCGATAGGTAAATCGAAAGCTGGGCCTACCTTTTTGACATCGGCAGGGGCCAGATTTATTAACGACTGGGTTTTAGGATACTTGTAGCCGCAATTGATGATTGCGCTTTTGACCCGCTCGGTGCTTTCTTTCACAGCGGCATCCGGCAGGCCTACGATTAGTGACTTTTCGAATCCGCCACGCGCAA
>CAYYFT010000221.1:0-2868 GCA_964471015.1 uncultured Pirellulales bacterium
CCACTTCCATCGTTATATTATCGCCCGGCATACACATCTCTGCACTTTTACCCTCTCGGCTCATTAATGCAAGAACAGAACCCGTAACATCAGTTGTTCTGAAATAAAACTGTGGCTTGTAGCCCGCAAAGAACGGGGTATGACGACCACCTTCTTCTTTGGTTAGAACATAAACTTCAGCATGAAACTTGGTATGGGGAGTAATACTACGGGGTGCTGAGACAACCTGGCCCCGCTCTAAGTCCTTCTTTTCTACGCCGCGCAAAAGCACACCAATGTTGTCACCAGCCTGGCCTTCGTTGAGCGTTTTGTTAAACATCTCTACGCCGGTACATACTGTCTTGCGCGTCTCTTTCGCAAGCCCAACGACCTCAACTTCGTCGCCGACATGGATCTTGCCGCGCTCAACCCGGCCTGTGCCAACCGTACCTCGACCCTTAATGCTGAAAACGTCCTCAACCGGCATAAGGAACGGCTTGTCAACATCACGTTCCGGAACAGGAATGTAATCGTCGACCGCTTCCATCAAGTCATCAATGCACTTGCAAATCTCGTCGTCCTCGCCTTGCGCCTCCATTGCCTTCAAGGCTGAGCCTTTAATAATAGGAATATCATCGCCGGGAAACTCATATTTGCTCAGCAGCTCTCTTATCTCCAGCTCAACCAACTCGAGCAGCTCAGGGTCATCAACCAGGTCCACCTTGTTCAGGAAAACCACAACTTTCGGCACGTTAACTTGACGGGCGAGAAGGATGTGCTCGCGAGTCTGAGGCATAGGGCCATCATTGGCCGCCACAACCAAAATAGTCCCATCCATCTGTGCTGCTCCGGTAATCATATTCTTGACATAATCAGCGTGACCCGGACAATCAACATGGGCATAGTGGCGCTTTGGCGTCTCATACTCCACATGCGCAGTATTTATCGTGATGCCGCGCTCCTTCTCTTCGGGAGCATTATCGATTTCATCAAACTCCTTGATATTACCACTACCGGCTTTATGTGCCAGCCGCTTCATAATTGCAACTGTTAGAGTCGTCTTTCCGTGGTCAATATGACCAATTGTTCCGATATTGATGTGTGGTTTTGTCCGCTCAAATACCGCCTTAGCCATCTTACTATAAACCTCCAATGTACTGGGTTAGTATTTATTTTCTTGCTTATCTGACTCTAAAAAAACTCCTATTTGAACCTCTATAATTAACCCATAGCCAAAATTACTGATACATTTGCAAGTTATCTCGGCTTG
Source organism: uncultured Pirellulales bacterium (assembly GCA_964471015.1). GTDB lineage: Bacteria > Planctomycetota > Phycisphaerae > Sedimentisphaerales > Anaerobacaceae > CAYYFT01. The sequence continues at coordinate 1,250 of CAYYFT010000221.1, forward strand.
ACCTGCTTACATTTAGCTGCTGATGGGGCTTGAACCCATGACCTCGTCCTTACCAAGGACGCGCTCTACCACTGAGCTACAGCAGCAATACCAAATTTACTGTTCGAGACTCTTACGGTGAGTCAAATAACAAGCAAAAGAGCAATTCTGCCGACTTTCAAGCTGCAAAAGATGCACTTCAACCTTCTCTCCTGCTTCAATAAATCTAAAATGAACGCAGGAACTCACAACCTCCATCAACTTTATTTAGTGCAAAACAAGTAATTTACGGAAATAAACGCAAAAGTGCAAACATAAAAATGTAAAAAAAAGTAAAAAAACCAAAAATTTTTCAAATTTTTACCTTTTTTGCGAAAAATCAGACCAAACCGGCCTTTATAATCATACTTTCGCCACTCGCAGACGAAATCTCCCTTAATTACCCCCATCTTTCGACTTATCCGGGTCTCTGGGCTGACCAAGACGCTCAGACCAGCGCCGCACCTTCTCAGCCCACATTGGCCTATCCTCGGGGGTCCCTACCTGCCTTAGTGTTTCTATAACCGCGTTTGGGTCCGCACCACCTGCCTCTACAGTTAGATAACCCTCAATCGACTGCACAATCGCGCTGTTAGGGTCCAAATCCGCCTCAAGCAAGCGGTTGGCCACAAGGCCTTTCGCGGCCTCCAGATTTGGCCATCTCAAATACACGTCCAATAGCCGCCCCAAAATTGCCTCTTCCTCCTCGGGACTGTCGGCAGCTTCCCGCAACAGCCCCAAACACTTCGCCGCCTGTTCAAATCTGCCGCTTTTGATGTAAAGCCCAGCAAGATTGCCTCTGATGTTTTTGAGCATCTGAGACTTCTTTTCACCGGAGGCCTTTCGCTCGGCTGTCTCAAGCAAAGACACCATCTGCTCATCCGATGGCCTGGCCTTCATATCCTGCGAACCAAATCGCTCTATCCATTTATCCAGTACGTCAGCCTCGACACCCTTGAATATCTTGAGCATTGTCTGCCAGGCCAGCTCGCTCTCGGCTGAGCCAAGTTTTTCCGCCAGCCAGGCCAAATCATCCCTGCTCCCAACTTCACCGGCAAGCTCTATTACCCTCTGCCTTATTTTAGCACTATTGTCGTTGGCAAAACTTCCCCTTAATTTGCCAAGCGCTTTTGTTTTGTCTATGTTTATCAGTCCTTCCACCGCTGCCTCACGGGCCAAATCTACTTCGTCGTTAAGAGCTTTTTCAAACAACGGCTCGAAGGTTTTTGCGGCTTCAGTTTTGTGGGCACTGCGCGACCCGCACAGCCCTGCCATTGCACCCAGCAGCTCTCCACGCAGAAGACCGTCGGCTTTATCCTTTTGCTTGTCATATCTTTCCGCAAGCAAACCAAGATACCTGCCAACCTCATCTGAAGCTAATCCATCCTGCTCAAGGAGCTTTTCTATAACTTCCGCACCCTTTTGCGCCTTTTTCGGGTTTTCCTCAAGAAGAAACTTTGTCGCCCATTCCAAAGTCTTTTCTCTTGCCTCTTTGGGAATCCTGATTTCCGAACCAGGCAAAAAGGCGTAGTAACACGCTCCGCCAAGCGCAACAAACAGCTCCATTTTAACCTCATCGTCTTGTTCAATTTCGAGTTGTT
>CAYYFT010000222.1:0-2853 GCA_964471015.1 uncultured Pirellulales bacterium
TTCTTTGGCTTTGCGATAGAGTCCCGCATCTCGGTATCTGCGCTTATGTTTTTCAATCGATAGTAGTCCATAATGCCAAGATTGCCTTTCTGGAAGGCCTCGGCGATAGCCAGCGGCACCCTTGCTTCGTTTTCCACTACCAGCGCTCGCATTTCCTGCTCGCGGGCGAATGCCATAGCCCGGCGTTTTTCTGCTTCGGCCTTTGCCCTGCGCATATCGGCTTCGGCCTGAGCGGCCTGAAGTTTGGCGCCGATATTATCGCCTACATCTACGTCAGCAATATCAATAGATAAAATCTCATAAGCCGTTCCTGCGTCAAGTCCCTTGGCCAAAACCGCCTTGGAAATTTTGTCCGGATTCTCAAGAACGCTTTTGTAGGTTATGGCACTTCCGATTGTCGTAACAATTCCTTCGCCGACACGGGCAATAACTGTTTCTTCAGTGGCACCGCCGACTAATCTTTCAATATTGGCGCGGACGGTTACGCGCGCCTTTGCTTTTAACTGGATACCGTCCTGAGCAACGGCGTCTATAGTTAGTTTTCCCTTCTCTGGTTCGGGGCAATCGATAACCTTTGGATTTACGCTCGTTTGGACGGCTTCGAGGATGTCCCGCCCTGCCAGGTCGATTGCTGTAGCTGTTTTCAACGTCAAATCAATGTTTGCTCTGTTGGCAGCGACTAATGCCCGTACGACATTCGGGACCCGCCCGCCGGCTAAATAATGGCTTTCCAGGTCCCGGGTGGTCAGGGTCAGGCCTGCCTGGATAGCGGTTATTTTGCTTAGAACTATGGTCCTGGTATCGACCTTTCGCAGCCACATCCCAATAAGCTCGGAGAATTTGACATCGGCCCGGGATAATTTGGCCTGCAGCCATAGCCTGAAAAACTTCATAAATAACAAGAAGAACACCAATACTGTAATGGCAACGATGACCAAAACTGCCACCCCGATAACTCTTGCAGGGTTCTCCGCCGCCAGAATTGTATTTGTCAAATTATACATCTTTTTCCCCTTTCATTAGCTCTCTTCTATAACGCGAACAGTCAACTGCGTTCCTTCTATGTGAATGACTTTGATTTTTTTGCCTTTATCAACATAACCGCTTTCGGCGACACATTCAACTCTTTGTCCTGAAAAATCGCACATTCCCACCGGCCGCAGCGGCGTAATGACCAGGCCAACGGCACCGAGTAGCTCTTTTAGATCGGGTGTATCGGGTACGGCGTCGCCCTTCTGGCGCTGCGGAGGTGTAAGTGTAACACTCTTGCCGAATTTAGTTTTAGGAAATATCTTGTAAGCAATAATCAGGACCGCCGGTATCATTACAATTGCGACACCTATGCCTATCCAGCCGGCTGTGGTGCTGTGACGGAAAAATATCGCTAACCCACCGATTAAACAGGCAAGAGAACAGACACTTATCAGCCCGCCGCTTGGAACAAATACTTCTGCTATTATCAAAACCGCAGCAGCAAAATACAGAAAAACAGCGAAAACAAGCCACCAATCCATAAGCTCATCCCTTTAATTAACTCGTTGCAGCTCTGACCACTACTCTATTGCCGTGAATCTTGATTATCTCAACCTTTGTTCCTCTGTCAAGGAACTCGGCTTCAGCAACTACATCAACTATGGCATTACCGAATTTAGCTTTTCCTGTAGGCCGCAGTGTCGAGATTACCTCGCCGATATCGCCGATGTTTACGCTGATAGTCTTGCCCTCCGGCGGAACAGTCATACTAACCTCAAATTCACTGCCCTGCTTCGCAGCGGTCGGTATGAGTATAAGTCCGCTGAGGAACTGCAGTTTAGGCAGATACTTTGTAAGAACCCAGGCAAGAACAACGAACCCGACGAAACCAAACAGCAGCCCCAGCACGCCGTCATTGAATAATCGCCAGTCAAGCTGACTTTCGGGCCAAGGCACCCTGTCCGGCGGATTTTTGATAAGCATACCGAATAAACCGGCTAATATGCACATTATCCCTAAAAAGCCTGCGATGCCGAAGCCGGGCAGGACAAAAATTTCAATCATTAGCAGAAGCACGCCTATGACGAATAACGCTACTTCCACCCAGTTAGCTAATCCGACGAGGTATTTGCTGCCAATTATAATCGCAAAGCATATAACCGCTGCCAATCCCGGCAGACCGACGCCCGGCGTGTTAAATTCAATATAAACCCCCAGCAAGGCGAGCATAACAAGTACACCCATTACTGCCGGTGAATTTAGCCATCGGACCATCTCCTCGGACCACATGGTCTTCAACACTATCGGTTCACCGGCAAAGATTACGCCATCTCGTCTCGCCAAAAAGTCAAGGGCCCCTGCTATGGTTTTAACCTGGGCCCTTGCTATGCCGTATTCAAAAGCTCGAGAGGCGGTAAGCGTTAACAGCTCATCATCTTTAACAATCAATTCTTTGTTGTCCAGGTTGTACTGATTAGGGTCTCTGGGTAGGTTTATGGTTTCAAAAAACTCATCTTCACCGGTTTGCAGATTTTGTACTTTGTAGACTTCTATTTGCATACTAACCATAGCCTTGAGTAGCGCCGCAGGGTAGCCGTTTGCTTCAGCGGCCCGCATAAAAGCCGCACGGGTAAAGCTTTCGGTTTTTTCCCGCTCGACACCTTCGAGTTTGGCACCAATCTGAACCGGGGCGCAATCGCCTATGGTGGTATTTTCGAGCATTATTATATCCTGACAGGAAACACTTATCATTGCGCCGGCTGATATCGCCTCGGTTGTTATGTAGGCAACGGTGTGGGCTTTTTTAGCGACATCGAGTATAAAGTACTTGGATATATCGTCACCTGATTTAAGAAGGCCTCCATATGTGCCTATTTCGTA
>CAYYFT010000223.1:0-2843 GCA_964471015.1 uncultured Pirellulales bacterium
AAGACCTCGAACAAATTGCCTCCATCTCAGAAGACATTAAACGCGTTATCGAACTAAAAGACATGCTCGAACTAAAAACCGGCGCTCTCAAACTCGACCCCGTTTTTCTTGCCCGCCATCTCCTCGACATTGTCCCCAACCCCTGGGTCGCGTATGAATTCGGAAGAATTGTACTCAATAAACTCCTCATCAAGAACGACCAAAAAGTTGTTATCAATAATTTCGTATTTATTATTGAAGAGCTTCGCAAGCACCTTGCACGCGAAAAAGACCGTCTCGCTGAAAAAATCTTCCGCGATATGATCTCAGAAGACAAGATGCACTTTCTCGTCATTGCTAACAAACTCGGCCACAAACTCACTAAACCCAAAAAAGCCACCGCTCCTTACCTTACGAAGAAAACCGCCGCCCCATTGGAACGCTCTCTTTTCGACCCTGTATCCGCAGACGAATTCAATGAGACCGAACGGCAGGTCGCTTGGTACCTCGATGACCAGAACAAGCTGCTTTTCTGGTATCGAAATGTCCCCAAACAGGATTATGGTGTCCAGGGCTGGCGCAGTCACCGTGTCTATGCCGACTTCATATTTACCGATACTGACTCTAACGGCAATGGCTTTAACCGCGTCTTTGTCGTCGAAACAAAAGGCCTCCACCTGAAGGATGCTGACAGAACCGACTACACTCGAAAGCTCTTCACCGTCTGCAATGAAACCGCACGCGAAATGACTCTCACAGAACTCGGCCTAAAGCTCCCATCCAAACAAATATCATTCCTTGTCGTTGATGAAGCCGAATGGCAGAATCGCTTCAACGCCTTATTTACATCTTAAACTTTTCACGATAGAATCATCACCCAACATCAAATTCAAAACCCACAATCTTTAATATTTCCCCCTTTTCCCCTACCCCCATTTTTCTTGTTACTAGATACTCTTCACGAGATACGAAACCTTTGCCACTTAAATGCTATATTAGTATATTCGCATATACGCACATACGCATATACTTATATACTTTCTGACCAACCAACACGAGACAAGCTTATCTACTTTGCGCTAACTGTTATTAACAGGTAGTGAGCAACAGCAACCAAGCCGCCAACTCAAAACCCTACCCTGAGCGGAGTCGAAGGGTCAACACTAAAAACTCAAAACTCCGCCTTCGGCGGTTGCCCTCTCCTCCCACCGCAACGTCATTCCTCCCTTCTTCTCCCTCACACTCTCTCCTCCGCCCACATCTCCCTCTCTCCCTCTATCTCTTTACTCCTCTCTCTCTTCCGCAACGTCATTCCTCCCTCCCGCTCTCCCTCTCCTCCGCCCACACTCCCTCTCCTTACATTACCCTCTCCCCCACTTCTGCAACGTCCGATAATGTTTTTACTTACCTATTTTAACACAACCATAAAAGCCCCATGGCATGTCAGCGGAGCAAAATCAATCAAATGCGCAGGGGGGTAAAAAAAAGTCGAATATTTTCGAATATTTCCACTCAGTTTTTGAATATTTCGTATCAGTTTTCGAATATTTTCAAACGTTTTCGAACGTTTTCGAACGTTTTCAAAATAAACTTGCGCATTTGATGCGAAAATCTGCACTTTTGATTGAAATTCTTACGCATTTGCGAATAAACTTGCGGCATTTTATCCCATTCGAAAAGGGATTGATTGAAAAAATCCCTTCCCATCTTCGCTATTTTACCCCCAATTAACAACCCCCAGTTGACAAATCCTTTCAAATCCCATCAATATCTACAAGGAGCAACGTCCTATAATCTATCCGGCTGCCATCCCTTGAACTCCTGTTTTTAAACTGCTAAACCCGCTGAATTCCCGCTAATCCACTTTAAAGACTGATAATATATAGAATTTCATAACTGAAAATCAGGGTTTTCAATATTTTTTTATCCTTGACAAATCCAAAGTCCGATAGTTAAATTAGGCTAATAAGGCAATTTAGAGGGGCCTTGTGCCAAAAGAGTTTGGTTAAAAAAGAGGGATGGATAAAATGAAGAACGTATTTACAACCGGCGAAGCCGCCGAAATTTGCAAGGTAAGCCAGCAGACAATCATAAGATGTTTTGATGCTGGTCGGCTGGAGGGTTTCCGTGTTCCAGGCTCAAAATTCCGAAGGATTCCACGTCATGAACTCATCAAGTTTATGAAGGAAAACGATATCCCCCTCGATAGCCTTGAGTCTGGCAAGAAGAAGGTCCTTATCGTTGATGATGATGCTGAAATCGTCGAGCTTATGGTTGAGGTTCTTGTCCGGGACGGCAGATTCGAAACCAAGACCGCATCCAGCGGCTATGAAGCAGGAATATCGACCCAGCGGTTCCGCCCCGACCTGATACTGCTCGATTATATGCTGCCCGACATCAACGGCAATGTCGTCTGCCAGACGATAAGGAAAAATCCCGAGTTCGAAAGCATCAAAATTATTATCGTGAGCGGCGTTATAAAACGAGATGAAATCGACCAGCTCCTGAAATCCGGTGCGCAAGATTTCATAAAAAAACCGTTCGATATCGCTGAACTTACCGGCAAAATCACCACCGTCTTAAAGATGAAATAGACAATAGTGGGAGGGTTCCCACGTTGCGGGGTCTCTTTAGTGAATAATATTTAGTTGTTGCTGATTACGGGTTAGTGATTAATATTAACAGCTAAATACGAGGATATAACTAAATGTCGGGGAAAATCGCTGACCCAACAGTTGCTTACCAGGTAGAACTTGTTATTTGTCGGCTCGAATCTCTTTCGACCTTGCCTTGTGTTGCTGCACGCTTTCTTTCCCATCTTTTGCAAGCCCGCCTCTCAGACTTGGCTGAAACAATTGAATCGG
>CAYYFT010000224.1:0-2841 GCA_964471015.1 uncultured Pirellulales bacterium
TCCTGTGCAAGTTTATCTGTAATCAGAACCTTAATCATTTATGACCTCCAAAAGACCTATTTGTCATTCCGCACTTGCCTGTCCCGGCACTACGTTGGCCGGGGATGCGGAATCTATTCCTTTTGCACTTTCACACCTTTGCACTTTAAACTTTAAACTTCTATACGCTATACGCTATTTTTGCACATTATACCGTCGCCGTATAACATTTCAACATATTTAGGAATTGGTTAGCCCTGTCATCTTGATGACAGGGTTATGTCATCCCGACCGGAGTCCGCCCCAACACTTTGTCATCCCGACCGAAGTCCACCCCAACACTTTGTCATCCCGACCGGAGTCCGCCGTAGGCGGACGAAGCGGAGGGACCTATTAAAACGTCATTGCGAGGCCGAAGGCCGCGGCAATCTCATTCCACTAACGACTAACTCGCACTTTCGCACTTATGCTCTTTTGTTCTCTGTGCCATCTGTGGTTTTTGTAATTTTTGTATTTTGATATGTTATTTTGATTTTTACATTTTGATTTTTGATTTGTTTTTCCTGTCCGCTGAATGCTATACGCTATACGCTATTTTAGTCTTGACATTCTACTTCCTTTCTGCTACACTAAATTTTTAATTTAAATTTATCAGGAGGATGGTGCGATGCGAAATTGCGCAAAAGACAAGGGGTATTCTTTAATCATAGCTGTTTCACTCTGTTTTTTCCTTTCCGCCTTTGTTTCCCCAATACTGGTCTATGCCGACGGCTCGATTTGGGCCTGGGGATGGAATAACGAGGGTCAATGCACGGTGCCGCAGCCAAATACGGCTTTTACGGCCATCGAGGGTGGTGGGTATCATTCGCTTGGCCTCAAGGCCGACAGTTCGATTGTCGCCTGGGGACACCACAACGAGGGTCAATGCACGGTGCCGGAACCCAATACAGGCTTTACGGCCATCTCGGCCGGTTATTATCACTCGCTTGGCCTCAAGGCCGACAGCTCGATTGTCGCCTGGGGACGCAACAACGACGGTCAATGCACGGTGCCGGTGCCAAATACGGCTTTTACGGACATCGCGGCCGGCGCGTATCACTCGCTTGGCCTCAAGGCCGACGGCTCGATTGCCGCTTGGGGAGACAATGGTTACGGTCAATGCACGGTGCCGGTGCCAAATACCGGCTTTACCGCCGTCGCGGCCGGTTATTATCACTCGCTCGGCCTGAAAACCAATGGTTCAGTCGTCGCTTGGGGATGGAATAATCAAGGTCAATGCACGGTGCCGTCGCCAAATACCGGCTTTACCGCCATCGCGGCCGGCGTATATCACTCGCTTGGTCTGAAAACCGATGGCTCGATTGTCGCCTGGGGATGGGATAATTACGGTCAACGCACTGTGCCGTTGCCAAATACCGGCTTTACCGCCATCGCAGCCGGAGCGTATCACTCGCTCGGCCTGAAAACCGATGGCTCGATTGTCGCCTGGGGATACGACGACCACGGTCAATGCACGGTGCCGGAGCCCAATACGTTTTTTACGGCCATCGCGGCCGGTTATTATCACTCGCTTGGCCTGAAAAGCTGTCAGTTTAATCTGGCTGGCGACCTGAACGATGACTGCAGGGTCGATTTTCGCGATTTTGCAATCACAGCCGAGAACTGGCTGATAGATTGTAGCACGAATCCTTCCAACCCTGCTTGTGTGCCTAAGTAACAATCAGAATTTTAACACCAAACCACTGGCCTTGCCGGCAGCGTATTTAGCCCAGGGTTTTAACCTGGGTTGCATAAGTTTACCCTGCCTGTCCCGTGAGACGCGTCTTTTGCTGTCTAACTGGGATGGGATGCTTGCCCCATGAGATGTGTAGTATACTATCCCATCGGGGCGCGAAAGTTTACCCCGTGAAGTGCGATAGTTTACCCTGTGAGATGCCGTAGCTATCCCATCAGTATCTTTCAGGGTATCTTTTAGGTTTTTCACCTATCGCCTGCTCGCCTGCCCCCCGCTTCGTCGGCTATCTCATCAGGGCTACTTCACCGGGGCTATCCCATCGGGGCGAGGATTACTTTTCTCTCCTTATTGCCGACCTTCAAGCCAAATTTCTTGTTGCTCTTACCACAATGCCAGCATAAAATCAGTGAAAACCTGTGCCTTAGGTGCCTGTGCCATCGGTTGGATTATTCAAATGGCACTGTTTGTGTTATTGTTTTCTATTTTAGGTGGCCTTGCAGGGTAATTTGATGCAAACTCGTCTACGCTCCTACTCCTCAGCTTGGGTGCGATGATGTTGCGAAGGAAACGCAGGACATAAATAGTTGGGCTTCTGCCCACTATGTTCTTAGTGAGCATCTAAACAATTACCATTTAACCAATCACCAATAACCAGTCCGTTACACATTGAATTGGACTCGACCACAATTTTCCTTCATCTTCAGTTGTTGACTTTTCACACTTTTCGCACTTCCGACACTTCTTCTGCCTGTAAGTTTTAACCTTTTAGTTTTGGTTTTGCACTTTTAGCTTTAACTTTTAAATTTCTCCATTGCGGCCTCCGGCAGCACCGCGCAAAAAAATGTTAACCCTCCAAATTATTAGCATTTAAATACTATATTAGTATATACGCATATACTAATATACTTTCCGCCCCCTGAAGTTTGATTGAACTTTTTCAACTACTTATTTTCAGCCTATTTTTTCACCCCTCGTAGCGCAGCGACTCGGCAATCTCAATTCAACTCAAAACTCAACACTAAAAACCCAGATTGTTAAATCACTATATTAGTATGTATGCATATACTAATACAGTCTGCTAATATAGCCCTATCCACCTGCGAATCTTTTTTCTAATCCATGCCCTG
>CAYYFT010000225.1:0-2831 GCA_964471015.1 uncultured Pirellulales bacterium
CATTCCCAGTTTTCTGCCGCAGTCCTGGACAGCTAATTGTATTTCTTTAATGATTTCCGGATAGTGAGCGATGGCTTCTTTGCTTTCGGAAGTAAACGGCACCCAGACCGAAGCGATGTGCACCATCAGCAGAACCTGCCCGGCGGGCAAAGCGCCTTTGCTCTGGCTTAGGGCGTAATTTCGCCAGTTGATGTCCAGAACTGATTTATAAATCGCACAGGCTGACTGCTGATACAGCAGGGGCACACGATTGGCAATGCGTGTAAGTCGCATCGAAGGTTCTTTATCCGGGTCGCTATTACCGTTATTTTTGTTTGAGGTCCGGGAGCCCGTGCCGTAGGCCAGAGCCGCCTCGATAAGGAAAGGGTTGCCGCGATAAACAGCCGGGCTGCGTGAGGAGGCGGTATAAAAATCAGCTTTTATCACTGCTCGGAGTCCTTCCTGCAGTTGCTCAACCCCGATGGGGCCGATGCAATCGGTGGCCGGTGCCATAATCTTGGTCTCGTTTATTGCTGTGTGAAGTGCCTCAGCCTGTTTTAAGGTCAGCTTGGAAGGTTTAAGTGTGCTGCGAAGCTTCGCCTTTTTGCAAATCTGTTGTGCTACTCTGGGGCTTACTCTTGAAAATTCATCTTTCAAAAAAAACCGCAACTGCTTCGAAGAACTGTCGCGCGCCATCTTGAACAGCAATCCCAGCTCGACACCATACGGGTGAGGTTTAATTTCTCTCGGTGCAAACGGCAGTTCTTTACTTTGCCTCGGATATTCACAAACTCCGCCGTCCGGAGCGTTGTAATAAATAGTTGCGTGTGGATTAGCCATAGCGGTTTGGGCAATATATTCGTCAACCGATTGGCGGCCCTTTTGGTATTTTCCTTCGAGCGTGATGGTAACGCTTGTGCCGGTGGGCAGCTCGAATTCACATTCTTCATCAAGCACAACTTTAGGTCTGTTTTTCGCCGTGTCAATCTGCACGTGGTAGTGGTGTGCCTTTTTTTTAGGGTTTGTTCGCGAGATAATCTGCACCGGCTCACCGGTGGTTAACAAGCCATACATACCGGCGGCAGATATGCCGATGCCCTGCTGGCCGCGGCTCATCTTCAAGCTGTGAAACTTACTGCCGTACAATAACCGGGCGAAGATGTTTGGGATTTGCTGCTTTACTATCCCGGGTCCGTTATCTCTGACGGTTAATACGAACCGGTTTGCTTTGACGCAGGTATCGGCAACGGGCCTTATATTGATTAGCAAATCCGGCAGAATATGTGCTTCTTCACAGGCATCGAGCGAGTTGTCAACAGCTTCCTTGACAGCCGTCAAGAGGGCTTTGCGGGGATTGTCGAAGCCGAGAAGATGTCTGTTCTTGGCAAAAAACTCGCTGATACTTATGCTTCGCTGTTTGGCGGCCATTGACTCGGCAGTAGCGGCAACTGCAGACTTTCTGCGCTTGCCGGAGGATTTGAGTCTTCTCTTGCCACCTGTCTTTTTGCGTTTACTCGCTGTTCGGGTTCTTTTCTTGGCGGTTGAAGTTTTTGATTTAGCTTTTCGCCTTGTCTTTTTTGCCGGCTTTGCTTTTGCCTTTTTAGCTTTTACCATAGCTTTATTAGCCTGCTTCTGCTCAAACGCAAAGCTCAATTGCCCCGCCGAGTGCCTCTTCCTTGCTGTCATACCAAAAACTCCAGGGACGGATTAGTCCAGCTTGCATACGTAAATTTCATTTACGAAGTCAAGTTTACTAAGCTCTTCAACGGCCTTTGCATCGGGTTCCCTGTCGAGACTGACGGCGAGAGCGGCCTTTTGCTCCTTAGGTTTCTGCCCGACACCCATCGTGCATATATTGATGTTATGCCTGCCGCAGACGGTTCCTACGGCGCCGATGACGCCGGGTTTGTCGTCGTTAAAGATAATCAGGACCGCCCCCTGTGGGGTCATCTCTATATTGAAGCCGTCAAGTTCGATGATTCGCAGTAGTGTCTGCCCGAAGACCGAGCCGGTTACGGTGCGTGTAACCTTATCGGTAACGACTTTGGCACTGAAACTTGCGGCGACGTCTTTGGCTTCGGTGTTTTTCGTTTCGTCGATGCTTATGCCGCGCTCTTTTGCCAGGACGGCAACATTGACCATATTTAAGGGCATATCGAAATGTTGCTGTAGCAAACCGATTACAAAGCCGAGAGTAACCGGTTCGATGGCCATTTCGGCAATTGAGCCGCGATATTGGACCTCAACTTTCCTGATACGGCCTGCCGCAAGAGTGCTGACAAGTGTGCCGATTCGCTGGGCGAGTTCGGCATACTGGCTCACAATCGGCGGCATAGCTCCAGCGGTGGATGGAGCGTTAAGGGCGTTTCTGACCGGGCCACCCTTAATTGCATCAACAAGGTTCGCAGCGGCTTCGACCGCAACCTCGATTTGCGCTTCCTCTGTGCTGGCGCCTAAATGCGGCGTAACAAGGCAATCTTCAAACTCTGTAAACCGGGTATTTTCAGGCGGCTCTTTAGGATAAACGTCAAGGGCGGCGCCGGCAATCCGCTTTTCTGCAAGTGCGTTGTAAACTGCGTCTTCGTTGATAATTCCGCCGCGGGCACAGTTTATCAGCCGCACCGTTGGTTTCATCATCTTGATTTGTTCGGCGTCAATCATATTCAATGTCTGCTCGTTTCTCGGCACGTGGACGCTGATGTAGTCGGCTTCTCTGAAAATCTTCTCTAAGCTATCGCTTATTTCAACGCCGATTTTTTCTGCGTCAGGCGGTGCGGCAAGCGGGTCATAGCCGAGTATTTTCATATTAAGGCCTTTTGCCATTTTCGCCACAGCCATACCGATTCTGCCTA
>CAYYFT010000226.1:0-2831 GCA_964471015.1 uncultured Pirellulales bacterium
TCAACAATCGAAATCTCGCCACAATGCAGGTGGATTTGGGAACGAGCTGCCGATTAGCGGAGCTTGTCGAGAATAAAAGGGAGCTTGTAACCGAAAGCGGGATAAAATCGCGGGCTGACGTTGCGAAGCTAAAGTCCGCGGGTGTAAATGCTGTTCTGGTTGGCCAGGTGCTTTGTGAAAGCGCTGATATAGAGAAGAAATTCAAAGAACTTTTCGGTTGAGGAACCTTAGACAGGATGAGGTCAAAATTATGAACGTATTTCTTTATATTCTGTTGGGACTGGTTGCAGGGATTTTTAGTGGTTTAATCGGCATAGGCGGAGCGATAATTATTATCCCTGTGCTGGTTTTATTATTCGGCTTTTCACAGCATACCGCCCAGGGCACAACGCTGGCTTTGATGGTGCTGCCAATCGGTCTGCTTGCGGCTTGGGTCTATTACAAGGCGGGGTTTGTTGACTTGAAGATAGCAGGCCTGATATGTGTCGGGTTTTTCATAGGCGGCCTGTTCGGTGCAAAATTTGCAACCGAAATCCCGAGTGAAATTTTGCGAAAAATCTTTGGTGTGATATTGCTTCTGGCGTCATTGAAAATGATTTTCTACAAATGACTCACGTCAAACTAAGGCGTGAGTCATTGCGAGCGAAGCGAAGCAATCTCGTTCGTTAATTCTTCGCATAAATCCTTCCATTGGAAGTTGACAGAATTTATCAGTTCTTCCTTTTTACGTCTGGAGCCTGCTTTGATTCTTTTTTCTGCCGTAATCGCGTCAACCGCCTTATCGAACCTCTCATAGAAGACAAGCTTCCTGATTCTGTATTTAGCCGTGAATCCTGACCCTTGTTCTTTTTGATGCTGCCATACTCTCCGGCGTAAATCATTTGTAACGCCCGTATAAAGCACGGTGTTTGCCTTGTTGGTCATAATGTGGACCCAGTAATTGCCCACAATCTTAATACTCTATTGAGATTGCTTCAGCCTATCGGCCTCGCAATGACATATATCACTTCAAGGTTTCCATTGCAGGTTTTGAAACCCGCTGCCTACTTTTTATGTTCGGTCCGCCCAGTTATCGTCGAACCAGATTCGCGGCACTCCGACTTTACTCGCAGCCTGTTTCAACTTGTCCTGAACATCATAGAATTTTTCAGGCGTATCGATATCTTTGATTCTCCTGAAAGATAGCTGTTCCTCCAATTCGAAGAGCCTGTCTATTACAATACTATCTAAGGGAACATAAAGAAAGTATTGAATCCTATTGGCATCTTTTTCGGTGAAGTATCGATGATGAAAGACAATGTCTCTTAAGAACAAGTTTAGTATTTTTGCCCCATACCCCCATTTGCGTGCACCATCAGTGATTTTTTTGCCCCGGCTCGTTGTTTTCGGTATGACTTTAGCCAACTTGTCCAGCTTGTTTTCAAACCACTTCTTAAAATTACCCTCGTTTCGGATTTCTAACAATTCCTCAACGTTGACATTCTGCAACCTTTCCTTAATCTGGCTGCTACGCTTAAATACACGAACAGTAGAGCTGCCTACGCATACTTTTGCCGCTCTTTTCAGAACGGCTTTTCTATGATTTCCTTTTATACGACGAAATTCCTTTACGAGCTTTTCCATTTTTCCTCTGTGTCCTCTGTGGCATTACTTCGCAGCTTTTTTGATTTTTGCCCACTCGTCCTTGAGCGTTACCGTCCGATTAAATACGAGTTTGTCGTTTGAGCTATCGGGGTCAACGCAGAAGTAGCCGAGTCGCTCGAATTGGTATCTGCTTAGTGGTGCTGCGCCGGCCAGAGATGGTTCAACACGGCAGTCCTTCAGCACCTCCAGCGAGTTCGGATTCAAATTTGATGTGAAGTCCTCGTCCCGCTCCTCAGAGAGGCGGGACTCGTCCTCTTCGACATCGTCTGGATTTTCCTTTGTGAAGAGGTGGTCATAGAGTCGGACTTCAGCCGGCAGCGACTGGGCTGCTGAAACCCAGTGCAGAGTAGATTTGACCTTTCGGCCATCGGGGGCGTCGCCGCCCCGTGTGGCAGGGTCATAAGTGCAGTGCAGTTCGACGACTTGGCTGTTTTTATCTTTGACCACGTCTGTGCAGGTGACGAAATATGCGTATCGCAGGCGAACCTCTCGGCCGGGGGCCAAGCGGTAGAACTTTTTCGGCGGCTCCTCCATAAAATCTTCTTGCTCAATATACAGCTCTCGTGAGAAGGCAACTTTGCGCGTACCGGCGTTTGGGTCCTCGGGGTTGTTCACGGCCTCAAGCTGCTCGACCTTATCTTTCGGGTAGTTGTCGATAATGACCTTGAGTGGCCGAAGCACCGCCATCACGCGCGGGCTGGTCTTATTTAAATCTTCACGGACGCAGTGTTCCAGCAGCGCAATATCGATAGTGCTGTTGAACTTGTTGACGCTGATAAGCTGGCAGAAATTCCTGATAGATTGCGGCGAATAGCCGCGTCTTCGCAGGCCGCAAATTGTCGGCATCCGCGGGTCGTCCCAGCCGCTGACTTTGTCCTGCTGCACTAATTGCAGCAGCTTTCGCTTGCTCATTACGGTGTAGGTGAGATTCAATCGAGCAAATTCAATCTGCTGTGAATGGAAAACACCAAGCTGGTTAAGGTACCAGTCGTACAAAGGCCGATGATTTTCAAATTCGAGCGTGCAAATCGAATGGGTAATTTTTTCAATCGAATCCTCAAGGCCGTGTGCCCAGTCGTATGTCGGATAGATGCACCACTTATCGCCGGTGCGAGGATGTGCGGCGTGCAGTATGCGATACATCACCGGGTCTCGCATGTTCAGGTTGGGCGATGCCATATCTATTT
>CAYYFT010000227.1:0-2818 GCA_964471015.1 uncultured Pirellulales bacterium
TGAGTCCAGCTTTTCCGAGCCCCACTTGATACTAGGCATTATAACTATCTCTATTAGCTTGCTGGTTATCTCCTTTATCTTCTTCCAGCCCGCAGCCCAGACTAATGCTAATCCAACAATTCCTACCATCAATGCTCCTAGCGGAGAAAGTAGCAACCCTAGAGCACCAACAATGACCGAACCTGCCGCTACAACTAGCCTTGCCGCAACAGAAAATAGACTGAGCGAACCTATAGCTCCCAATACAGCAGTCCCGAAAAGAACCATTTGGGCGACTGAACTCTTCTGGTCAGACGTGAGTCCCTTTATGGCCTGCCCCAGTTTGATAGCCAAGTCAGTTATTTTTTTGATTGCCTGGGAAACTATAGGTGTGAAGATTTCCCCTACCTGGACAGCGAGATATTTTCCAGCTTCCTTTAGTTGATTGAAGGTGAAAGTGAGAGTGTTAGTCTGCTTCAGATAGGCTTCCTGGGTAGCTCCAGCAGACTCAAGCATTGCCTTGTAATCCTCAGTATATCCAGTCAAGTCTCCTATAGTAGCTGCCAATCCCTTGAGCCCTTCTATCTCAGGGAATATCAAGGCTAGTTGTTCAGCAGTAGCTCCGTTTAGTTTTTCCAAAACTCCTGCCAAACCTATAGTTCGCAGGGTATTAGTATCCAATTCCAAGCCAAATTCTCTAGCTGCCTCTTTGGCCTCATCGGTAGGCTTGACAAATACCTTCATAATTCCATTGATAGCAGTCATAGCCATCTCAGTCCGAATACCTGCCCTGGTCACAGTAGCAATCGTCGCTCCCAGCTCATCGAAACTCAGACCTGCCATTGCTGCGGTAGCGGCTACCTTACCAATATTAGGGCCAAGTTCTGCAAAAGTAGTTTTACCTCTTGCAATGATAGTGAAGAGCTTATCCGAAATCATAGAGGCATCTTCAGCAGCATATCCATAAGAGTTTATGACCGTGGTAATAGCATCAGCCGCTACGCCTGTATCCGTCAATCCTGCTGCCGCTGCCTTTGCCGAGACTGCCAAAACCTTTAGGGCTTTCTCTGGCCTTATACTGGCCGATAGAATATCGTAAAGTCCCTTTGACAAGGTTTCAGTCGATTCGCCAAAGATTATCCCCATTTTACCAACCAAGTCTTTATACTTTTCCATAATCGGCATAGACTTTCGGGTCAGCATTGTAGAAACATTTGCCATTTCTTTTTCATACTTGGCAGCGGCATATACCGTTCCAGCAATAGCAGCAGACATAGCAAGAAAACCAAGACGAGCTGTCCGAGAAAGTTCGGAGACACCCTTGCCTATTCTGTCAAAGTTCTTCTTCATCCTGTCAGTCGAGGATTTGACAGTGCCCTCCATACTTTTCAATTCTTTGGAAAATTTGGCTTGGTTAGTCTTGATTTCTATATATGCCTCGCCAATCTGAGTCACTTATTCACATCCCCTTACTTGGAAGTTTTATCCCTTTCCGTCTTGCCAGGCGTTTCAGCTCTTCGTGACTTCCCTTGCTTGAACCGCCAGAACTTACCTTATTGCCCTTGTTGCCCTTATTATCTTTCGGCTCTGGATGAAACACTTTGTATATTTTCTCTATATGCTCCATATAGTCCTGCCACTGGAACAAGGTCAACTTACCGATGTCCCAGGGCATTATCCCGTAATACTTGGTCATCAGGGGGAATTGAAACTCCCAGTCTATTTCTTCCCCCTTGTGACGTTTTTTCCTTTGGCTTCTACCGCCTTGCCACCCATCTCAGCCACTATTGCTGAAGCCTCCTCAAAATTAGCCAGTGTTACTAGCTTACCCATTTTATCTAGCTTTAATTCAGGGTGATTCTTCTTCAACCCGAACCAAAGCAGGTATCTCACCCCCGATATTGTTCTCATAGACTCGTCAATTTCGTTTATTCCTATTGGCTTAGCAGACGATTCCACTATCTTCTGGGCTATCAGCTCTTCTTTGATACCTGCTTGCTTCAGCGATTCCGAGATTGTTTTGTTTCTTTCACCTTTAACAAAAAGCTCAAATTCAGCCAAATCATCAATAGTTAGAGGCGAAACGGTGTAATCCTTGCCACTAATCGTAACTTGCTTAGGTTTGCCCGCTGTTGGGGCTAATTCGCTCATTTATATCTCCTTTCAATTTTATGAACCTGCCTCGTAGGTCAGTCTCCCTGTTCCTTGGAAAGTCAGGCTCTCATTCGTTAACGTGTCAACAGCAGTCGAAGGGCTCAATCCAGTGAGATGAGCGTATCCCTCGTACCGAGTGCCTGTATCTGACGTTGAGCCTATTCCCTTATCAGTGTCAATATTTTCCACGTAGAACTTCACAATCATAGCCACACCCGAACCCATTTTACCTTTTAATCCTATTCCTTCTCCTGTAATCCAATGCCTTTCCGCTGCCGCTGTCCAGCCAGTTAGGGTAGCTTTATAAGCCTTAACCCCAGCATCGTCGAAGTCAGTTGTCTCCACAGTGTCACAGGTATTATCTATCGACCAGTTGAAGAATCCACCCCGCTGCATCACTATCCCATTGGATGACCCTGTTTCGCCTTCCTCAGCCCACCAACGATACTTAACGTTAAAACTAGCGGTCGCCGCAGCATCAGTAATCGTCAGTTTTCCTCTGGGGGTGCAATACCACCTTGAAAACTCTGCTCCTCCAGGTGTGCTACCTACATAGACATTTTCCACTACCACGTTCTTATGGGAAAGCCATGCAAAATTTGTGGAAAGGGTATGAGACTCGGATGCCTGAAGCGTTCCTGACCCGCTAGTAGCGTAGAAAGCTCCTATTTTCCCTGCTATTTCG
>CAYYFT010000228.1:0-2811 GCA_964471015.1 uncultured Pirellulales bacterium
GCAACGGTTATAATTACCGTTACCGACCCTCTCGGCGAGCCGAGAATCCATAAGAATTTCCCCGGTGGGCCGGCCGAGCTTGAGGCATATCGGCAAGAGGTAGTCAACGGTATTCACGACCACTGGATTGGCCCTGCTGCCGGCAAGTGGACATATACCTATCACGAACGGCTCTTTGCCTACTGTCCGGTGGAAAATGTACGAGACCCAAATGCACCGAAGCCTTTCAAAAAGGTTGACCAGATTCAATATATTATCGATAAGCTCTCTGATGTCAGTCACACTCGAAGAGCACAAGCGATAACCTGGATGCCGACTGCCGACCCAGAGACGGAACACCCTCCCTGCCTTCAGAGAATCTGGTGCCGGTTGCTGGCCGACGACGCCGGCCGGCTTTCGCTTAATATGAATACGCACTGGAGAAGCAGAGACCTTTACAAGGCCTGGTTTATGAATGTCTATGCTATTACCGACCTTCAGAGAATAATCGCCGATGAGATTTCCAGAAAAATCAATCAACAGGTAACTGTAGGCAGATTCGTTGATATAAGCGATTCACTGCATATCTACGGCGGCTATTTTGATAAGGTCGGTAAAGAAGTGACCAAGATGCGGCAAAGCCCCTTCAGTGAGCGGGCCTGGCAAAGCACACATCCTGCCTTTGAGATTATGACGACAGAGGCCAGAGAAAACCTGGCAAAGGACCCGGATTGGTACGCAAAGCCAAAAGGTCAAAAAGCAAAAAAGAGTATATGAGCGACCAAGGCATAACGCGTGAATTGTTTGTGTTCTTATGTTCTTGTGAACTTGGTTTTATCGGCCTGTTATAAAGATTAAAAAAACGGGTATCCTAATTTGCCCATTTGCGATTTTTGTGTTAAACTTTACTTAAGGTTGGGCAAATAAAGCGGGCGATGTCAGCGGAGCTCTGTTTATCCCGCGGGTATGACCGCCCATTGATTATTGAGATCATTAGCCCGACTTAGTAATCCTGCCGTGAGGGGGTAGCTCGGCGGAGAGCATCAAGGCAGAAGTGGAAAAACAATACCTCTCGCATCGTGCGAGGGTCTTTGAACTTTACGGAGGGCATATAAGTTTCTTTCCGAGTTGGGTCTCTGCGCCCCGTGCGCAGGGACCTTTTTTTTATAAAAAATCATCAGCAAAAAGAGCTGTGAGTTTTTTTTAACTTTTTCCCTTAGTGCTTGTCCTGCCGCAAATTGAGAATGCCCAAAATAAAATTTAACAGCTTCTGATTCGGGCCGTTTACAAAGTTTCGCAAGATTTCTTTTGACATACTATATGTTGGGCTTACAATGCGAAAGTCGGCGAGATGTAGTATTGCTTTGATAAATTGCAAATAGTTTTTGCTAAATTTCTTAAGGTGGACTTGGTTTGTGAGATGCCCCTTTTGCAAGGAGGACCACGATAGGGTTGTTGATTCGCGTTCAAGCGATGCCGGCAGAATAATCAGACGCCGGCGTCAGTGCTTGGCGTGTAAGAAACGCTTTACAACCTATGAAAAAATAGGTGAGAGCTTTAAGCTCTGCGTGGTAAAAAAGGACAACTCGCGAGTTCCCTATGACAGAGATAAAATCATCGGAGGTTTGCAGAAGGCCTGTTATAAAAGACCTATCTCCGCCGAACAAATTCAGCAAATAGCTGACAAGGCTGAAGAGGATATATTTAGGAACTTCGATAAGGAGGTTTCGTCCACTTTTGTCGGCGAAAGCGTGATGAAACACCTGCGAGACGTTGATAAGGTTGCATATATTCGCTTTGCAAGTGTCTATCGGGACTTCGAAGATGCAGGCGAGCTGATTGAGGAGGTAAGTCAGGCTATTCAGGAAACCGAGTATATCGGGCAGCCGAAGCTTTTTGACACCTGAGAGGTAAAAAGCATTCGCCGGCTTAAGAATAAGGGAATTGGGTGGTTCGTTAAATCTTTGCAAGGAGGCAAATGGTGAGATGAAAGTGCGGCTTAAAGTCGTAAAGGCCGATGGCAGCGTCGAAGAGTACCTGCACACAAAGGTCATTGGCACTATCGGTAACGCTCTCGCTCACGATGGGCAGGCTGATATTCACATTGCCGAGCAGCTTGCGGAAGTGGTAACTTATTTTCTTTATCACGAAAAAACCTCGCGTACTGTAACCAGCAGCGAGATATTCTCCATAATTAAGGCGGTTTTAACTGCCACAAGGTATGAAGATGCTGCAGTTGTGCTGAGTGAACATCATTTCAACCGCATGCTTAAACGCTCCAGAGTTGAGGTTGTTTCGATTGATATTCAGCAGCTCGCCGATGCTGAAATGCTCTGCGGAATTCAGGAATCACCCGGCAGGTCTCGCTGGGACAAGTCCAGAATAGTCAATGACCTCGTAACGGACTATGATGTTCCCAAGCAAACTGCCAGAGCGATTGCTTCAATGGTCGAGGAAAAAATACTCAGTATGGGCCTGACTTTGGTCCCGGCCAGCCTCATAAAGCAGCTCGTTTTGGGCGATGCCGCTGCTCTCCTGCGAGCACAACGACAACTGCAAACCGTCTAAGACGTTTATTTGATATTGTTCAATAATGTCTTTGTGTGGCTGAGGATTTTTTCAGCTGACTCGTCAGCTTCTATATCGAGCCAGTTGACGTTCCTGAAGGTTTTGAACCACGTCCGTTGGTTCTTGGCAAAACGCCGGGTGTTTTTCTTTATCAGTTCGGCTGCATCCTCTAAACTTATCTTCCCGTTCAGACAGTCAATTGTCTCAGCGTAGCCGATTGCGCATCGGGCCTGTTGGCTTAAGGGTTTTTCTTCGGCCAGCAGC
>CAYYFT010000229.1:0-2796 GCA_964471015.1 uncultured Pirellulales bacterium
TTTTGCACTATTATACCGATAAAGGTAGGGGCCAGCAGCAATACCGGCACAAACCAATGGTGACTGTAGAGCATCGCCTTTATGGTTTCAGTCGGCGGCTCCTGGATACTCTCGTAGTGGTGGAGCAGGGCCAGCATACCTGTTACGATAAGGATGCCACCGCCGAGACTCGTAAAGAGCATAACGGCGATCTTGAAAATAATGAACGAAATCATACCACCGGCAACAATGCCTATAATGGCACCTGCCAGTATGTATTCTTCCGGCAGCTCGCAAGCGTACCAAATGCCGCCAGCCAGGATTCCGCCCGCAATAGCTCCCAATATACTGACCGCCCACCGCATCAAAGGAACCGAGATGCCCGCCAAAAGAGAAAGACCAACTACGCCGCCCAAAATTTGCAAATCAAATCGAGCGCCGATTTTGATACCGGCAAATAAACCCACAAGACCAAAGCAAATGACAACCAGAACTTTGAAAATACGCCAGCCGTAAAGCAGGTACACCACCCCAAATGAAATGGCAAGAACCGCCTGCAGCCACGACAGCGTTGTCACCTGCTCCCAGACCGAATCAAGAATAATTTGCATACTAACAACCGGCCCGGCTGAGCTTTCTGCTGTCTGTGCGAGAATTGTTAAATGCTCCATCATTTTTCTCCTTAGCCTTCTTTGCGATTCTTTCACAAAATAGAGTTCCGGTTATATATTTCGCCAGTCCGTTGATGTTTTCTCCGGCTCTGTTCTGTCTTTATTCGTTTTCTTTTTTCTTATCAACTTTACTACAGTGCGTTGACAGAGTAATAGTTGCTCAGCTGCCCCGAGGGCGGTCATCGCTGCAAAAACACACAGATAAAATGATTGGTTTTGACAAATCCTGCTGATAGGTGCAGCACCTTTATACAATAACAGCAAAATCATCCCTGCAAAAATGAGCATTGCCCCCAGAGCCGCGCAACAAAAAGCCGAAGCGAAACGCCAATGGTAAAGTCCAGCCGTCATAAAAATTACCGCCAGTGCTGCTATTATTGCCAGACTATACACCGGCATCTGTAAGAGAATCCGCTTTATCTCGGTGATAAAATCAGCTGTGTACGCTTTCAGTATTTCTACACTTTGTTGAATGTCGAAGGCCTTGTCTCTTTGTATCTCGTGTCGGCCTATCGGGGTCGCTCCTGCTGTGTTTTCAATGTAAGGCCTGGCCAAAACAGCAAAGCCAAAAGCTGCCATCAGAACACCTGTTAGTATTGTGATGAATATCTTCTCAAACGTTATTGCGATAACTGCGGTGATAGCTGCCAGGGCCATCGCTGGCACAGTATTTCGGGCGGTTATAAAAAATCCACAAATACCGCCGCTGACAGCACCCACAATTGCGACCAAAGTTCTTCTAAACCCCAGCCCGCCGAGCCAGACAAACAGCCCAAGCAGAACGGCTGCTAATCCAGGGCCGACTAAAACTATTGGATTGAATCGTACCGCTGTTTGTTCTAAATATTGGGCAATTTCAAGCATTGGTTACCGGTAACTGGTTACTGGCAATTGGTTACTATTTAACCGCATCGACAGCAGCTCTTAACATCTCTATATCTGTCCTCTGCCTTACCATTTATCGGCCTGTCGGCACGATTTTCGTTAAATAGATGGAATGTTTTGCCTCCTCTGCTTTGGATACGGGCAAAATGACTCAATAATACGGATATTGAGTGTCAAATGCCGAATACCGGGATGACAAGAGATACAGGTGTAAACTGCTGAAAAACACCAGTTTACCTCCGCGATACGCACGACATAATACCGCCTTAATGCGGATGAGAGGAGTCGAACCTCCACGCCCCGAGGGGCACAGGCACCTGAAGCCTGCGCGTCTGCCAATTCCGCCACATCCGCGGCAACTGTCCATATTAGACTGCTTTAGCCGCCCAGTCAAGATTTTGCCCTAATGTTGAGCAGGAAAAAAGCAAAACTGAAATGAAATAATCACGATGGACGCCGCTGCAGCAGCTTATGCGGTAGCGGCAGCCTCACCTTTTCGGCTCTTTGTTGGTAAGCGGCTCTCAAAACGCATCTTGGCCTCGCCGATAAGGTAAAAGCTACCCGTAATGCAAATCAAATCCTCTTTGCTTACTGCGCTTCTTGCAAGTTGCAGCGCTTCACCAAGATTCACGGAGCTCTGGCACATCTTGCCGTATATCTCGGTATACATTTCCGCCAAATCTTCCGGCGGCATCGCTTTCGCCGAGTTGCTGCGCGTAAATATCACCTTATCTGCCCCGTATCGTAATTTATCCAGCATCCCCGCAACGTCTTTATCATTGTTACAGCCAAAGATCATCACCATAGAATCATAAGGAATATTCTGGCCTATTGCGCGTATCAGGGCCTGGATGCTTGCGGCATTGTGAGCGGCATCAATCATAATTCTCGGGTCATTGCAAATCATCTCCATTCGGCCGGCTAACCAGACGTTACCCAGTCCTTCAACCGCCTTTTCATTATCTATTTCGTAGCCGCTCGATTTAAGTTTATCCAGCATAGCCAGGGCCAAACCACAGTTGATGGCCTGATGTTTGCCGTGCAGAGGCACACGCAGGTGTTCGAATTTACTCGTCGGTGTTGTAAGGCAGATTCTCGTATGAGGCCCGTGCTCCCGTGAAGTTTCAAATCGATACGAGAAATCGATATCTTTGCCCGTAACACTAAGCGGCGCTTTAACTGCTGTTGCATGCGATTTTAGAACGTGCATCGCTTCCGGCTCCTGTTGAACACTGACAATCGGAACGCCGCGCTTGAAAAC
>CAYYFT010000230.1:0-2783 GCA_964471015.1 uncultured Pirellulales bacterium
CTTCGGCTGCTTGAGGCGATTCGTTCCAGCAATAAGCCGGCGAAGTTTTATCAGGCCTCCAGCAGTGAGATGTACGGCAAGGTTGTCGAGACACCGCAAACAGAGAAGACGCCATTTTATCCGCGGAGCCCATACGGTTGTGCAAAGGTGTACAGCTTTTGGCAGACGGTGAATTATCGAGAGGCATACGGCCTGTTTGCGTGTAACGGAATCTTGTTTAATCACGAATCGCCGAGACGTGGCGAAACGTTTGTTACAAGAAAAATCACACGAGCGGCGACGCGAATCAAGATAGGATTACAGGACAAGCTGTATTTGGGCAATCTGGATGCAAAGCGTGACTGGGGATTTGCAGGCGATTATGTCGAGACAATGTGGCTGATGCTGCAACAGAAAAGAAGCGATGATTATGTTATCGCCACAGGCCAAACACATTCAGTGAGAGAGTTTTTAGATGAAGTGTTTGGCTATCTTGATTTAGACTGGCAGAAGTATGTTGAGATTGACCCGCGATATTACAGGCCGAGCGAAGTCGATTATCTACAGGGTGACCCGAGCAAAGCGAAAGAAGAGCTTGGCTGGCAGCCCAAGGTGACATTCAAAGAGCTTGCGAGAATGATGACCGATGCTGATATGAAGCTTGCTGAAGATGAAAAGATTTTGAAAGACCACAATAAGGAACAATAATGAGCGGCTTTTTCGGAGACAAACGAGTTGTTGTTACCGGTGGAGCGGGTTTCCTCGGCGGGTATATTGTTGAAGGACTGCAAAAACGGGGCTGTAAGAACATTCTCGTGCCGAATATCGAAGACTATGACCTGGTTAACCTGGGTGATATTGTTCGAATGTATGACGATATGAGGCCGGATATTGTCATTCACCTTGCAGCGGTTGTTGGTGGCATTGGCGCTAATCGTGAGCATCCAGGTGAGTTTTTCTACAAAAACCTGATGATGGGGGTCCAGCTAATAGAGCAGGGACGAATTTGCAACATCGAAAAATTTGTGGCAATCGGTACGGTTTGCGCATATCCGAAATTTACGCAGGTTCCGTTTAAGGAAGATGACCTCTGGAACGGATACCCGGAGGAGACTAACGCGCCATACGGATTAGCTAAAAAGATGCTGTTGGTGCAATCACAATCTTACCGGGCCGAATACGGTTTTAATTCGATATTTTTATTGCCGGTAAATCTTTACGGCCCGGGTGATAACTTTGACCCTAAAAGCAGTCACGTGATACCGGCGCTGATAAAAAAATGTGTCGATGCAATCGAATCGGACGCCGACTATATTGACTGCTGGGGGACAGGAGCGCCTTCGCGTGAGTTTATTTATGTCGCTGATGCTGCTGAGGGAATCCTGCTGGCGACCGAACATTACAATGGAGCGGAACCGGTTAATATTGGGGCTGGGTTTGAAATAACAATAAAGGAATTGGTGGAAAAGATCGCAAAGATAACAGGCTTTAAGGGCGAGATTCGTTGGGACAGCTCCAAGCCGGATGGTCAGCCAAGGCGGCGTTTGGATGTTTCAAGAGCCAGAGAATACTTTGGATTCGAGGCGAAAACCAGCTTCGAAAAGGGACTTACGGAAACTGTTAAATGGTATAGGGAAAACCGCCCATAAAAGTTTGGTGGCAAGAAGGCTTAAAGGTGATTGAGCGTTTGGCAATTTCGGCCTCGTAATTTTCGAGCCAATCGATTGAGTCTTTATGTTGAGTCAGGAATACGATTATTACAACGAGTATTTATTATAGGTAAAGCTATTAACCGGTCAAGCTTTGCCGACCTGTTTTTTCTTCAGTTTCGAAGGAAATAAAGATATGAGTGAGGATACTTTAAATGTCGCAGTTGTTGGCGCCAGCTATTGGGGTAAGAACCTGGTTCGCAATTTTGCCACCACCCAAAGGTGCAATTTGAAATACGTCTGTGACCTCAATGAGCAGTTGCTGGCTGTCCAAAAAAGAAATTTTCCTTATATTACAACCACACGTGAACTGGAAGAGGTCTTGAGTGATGCTGAAGTTGATGCGGTGGTGATTGCGACTGAAGTGCCTATGCACTTTGAGATTGCACGGAAGTCTTTGGAGGCTGGCAAGCATACTTATGTTGAGAAGCCGTTGACCTTAAAAGCTGCTGATGCAAAGGCGCTGGTTGAGCTTGCAAAAGAAAGGAAACTGAAATTGATGGTAGGCCACTTGCTTGAATATCATCCGGCGGTAAGTTTCCTTAAGGAAATGATAGACAAAGGTCGGCTTGGTCAGCCGTATTATATGTATACGCAGCGGGTTAATTTGGGTATTGTTCGTCAAAATGAGAATGCGTGGTGGTCACTGGCACCGCATGATATTTCGGTTATCTGCTATTTGCTCGGCTCCGAGCCAGTGTCGGTGACGGCGCACGGGCAGTGCTATCTGCAAAAGGATATTGAAGATGTGGTTTTTGCCACGATTAAGTTTGCAGACGGCAAAATGGCAAACGTTCACTGCAGTTGGCTCGACCCCCACAAAATCAGAAAGATGACGGTTGTCGGCTCCGAAAAGATGGTAACCTTTGACGATATGGAGGCCACGGAGAAAATCCGAATGTATGATAAGGGCGCGGCGATAAAGCATGATATAACTACATCATACGCAGAAGTAATATCGCTTCGGTTCGGCGACATAGTGATTCCGAAGGTGCCCAGCGGCGAGCCGCTTGCGCTGGAGTGTGGGCATTTCATAGATTGTGTGCTTGACGGAATGCCGATACGCAGTGACGGTATCGAAGGTCTGAGAGTTGT
>CAYYFT010000231.1:0-2745 GCA_964471015.1 uncultured Pirellulales bacterium
GTGATTTCATTTATGACGACATCAGCTCCTATGAAATCGCCGGTAAGATACCGCCCCGAGCCGGTAGTCGCCGCCCCAAGAATCTTCACCTTCCCTAACACCAGTTTGCCGACTATATCCAGGCCCTGGCGCACCGCCTCCAAAGGCCTGCCTGCCGTCATCAAATACGCCTTGGCAAGCACGCGTTTCTGCTCATCAATAACTACTACGTTTGTACTTATCGAGCCGACATCAACGCCAAGATACGCCTCTATCGGCTCATCTGCGCTTGACAGGATTTGTTCATAAACCGGGCTCCTGGGATATGGTAAACTTGGTTTGCCTAAACGCCCTCGGCGAGGAGCATTTTCTAAAGCGGAACCCCGCTGTGCCAGAAAGCCATCAATTTTCTCAAGGTGAACCACGCCCGTCGAAGCGGCAGGGTGAACTTGCCGATTAGGCCCTTGCTGAGCGGTTCTTTCTTTAGCCATAAGCACCGCACCGATAGCACCGGTAAAAAAGTGTTCATCGGGAACCTCAAGCTCGCCTTGCGCCAGCTCAAACACCTCCTCCAGCGCCCTGACCACGCCGATATTCGCCGCCACGCCGCCGGTAAATACAATTGGCTTGATAAACTCCCTGCCGCAACCCAAGTTGCTTTTCAAGTTCCTCACCAGTGCAAGGCATAATCCCGCTATGATATCGCAATTTGGCGTTGCCTGCTGCTGTAGATGAATCATATCAGTTTTAGCGAAGACCGAGCACCGCCCCGCCATTCGCGGCACACTTTTGCTCTGCAGGGCCATCCGGCCAAACTCGCCCTCGATATCCACGCCCAGTCGCTGGGCCTGCTGGTCAAGAAATGAGCCTGTCCCGGCTGCACAAACAGTGTTAAGTGCAAAGTCTCGCACCCTGCCCCTGCCTTTTTCGGCAGCTAAGAAAATTAGTTTGCTGTCCTGGCCCCCCATCTCAATTATCGTTGCCTGCTGAAACTGCGGGTACAGTTGGCATATCGCCGCCGCCTGAGCCGGAACCTCGTTCACAAAAGGAATATCCAGCAGTTTGGCCAAAAAGCGACCCGCTGAACCCGTCGCCACGGCAAGAACGATGTCTGAAGGGTTTATTTGTCTAAATACCTCGTCCAACTGTAAGCGCACCGTCTCTATGGGCTTGCCTTTGGTGCGCTGGTAATCACAAAAGACGCTCTCGCCAGCACTATCGAGTACAACCACATCACTACTGGTTGAGCCGACATCAATACCTACATAAAGCCCTTGCTCACCATGCCGCGATATAGGCTGGTACTGCTTTGCCTTACCTGATGTGGTCATATCCGACCGTATCCCGTCGTTCATATTCACCTCATTAGTAGTTCCCGTAGCCTGTTTATTATACCTGCTTTAATCAAATCTACAAGTCGCTCTCCACCCTTATTCTCGTTTTCATAGACAAGCCATCACCGGACCTGTTAACTCCTGCGGCAGTTAACAACTTGACCCTGTCAAGTGACTTGCCCTGTTAGCCCTGCTATATAAACTCACCAACAATCTAACAGGTTATCCACAAGAAAGCACGACGGTTGCTGCTCTTTAACAACCTACTATTCAAGGCCTTGGAAATCAACTTTGTCCAAAACGTAACAATTTCACAAGTTATATGATTACTGATACTATTATTTCATCTAATAAATATAATATTAACTTGTTCCCTGAAGAGGAAA
Organism: uncultured Pirellulales bacterium; assembly: GCA_964471015.1. Classification (GTDB taxonomy): domain Bacteria; phylum Planctomycetota; class Phycisphaerae; order Sedimentisphaerales; family Anaerobacaceae; genus CAYYFT01. The sequence continues at coordinate 1,700 of CAYYFT010000231.1, forward strand.
CTCTTCGTCTGATTGGACTACGGAACAGAATGTTACCATCGTGGGGTTTTGTCAATTTACCAACCCTTTGCGATGTTAAATTATTATTCCAAAAAAAAGGATTGTGGACGGGAACTTTTGGGTGTAAACTATGGCATTATTTTAGGGTTTAGATGTCCAAAACTTTAACTCTTTTACCATTTTGATGTAGAGGTTTATTATGAAGCTGAATTTTAATAGAGCTGCCTTAGCGGAGGCTTTAGGCATATTAACGTCTGTGGTGCCAAGCCGAACACCGAAGCCGATACTCCGTTGTGTTCAAATTACCGCCAGCGAGAAGGAAGTTCACATCTGCGCAACAGATTTAGAGGTTGGCATTAACTACTTAGTTTCCGAAGTTCAGATAGAAGAAGCGGGTGAGGTTATTGTTCCAGCGGATCGGCTGGCGGCTGTTGTGCGCGAAGGTGTAGACGAGGTCCTGTTATTACAGGCAGAAGAGGGCGCTTGCAAAATAGAAGGGGCTGACAGCCATTTTACAATTTACGGCCAGGAGCCAGGCCAGTATCCCGCCGTCCCAAGCTTTGATGAGAAAGCCGACATAGAGATTACTTTAGACAATCTGCAGGCTGGTATTGAGCAGTGTTTGTTTGCCACAGCCAAGGAGAGCACTCGCTACGCCCTTAATGGTGTGTTGTGGGAGGTTAAAGGCAAGAAATTGTCGCTGGTTGCCACTGACGGCAGGAGATTGGCCCGTTGCAGGGTTGGTTTGGCTTCAGCGCCGGCGGAGCAGGCGGCCAAGACAAAGATAATAGTTCCAGCCAAAACGATGACCCTGTTAGATAAAATCGGCGGCAGCGACAAGGATATTGTCGCGGTTAAGCTTGTTGATAACCAGATACTGTTTAGTTGTGCAAATGTGGCTATAAGCTCAAATCTTGTCGAAGGTAACTTTCCCAAATATGAGGATATAATACCGGACGATTATGACAAAAAGCTAACACTGTCAACCGAGGCGGTATTAAGTGCGGTACGCCGTTCGGCATTACTGACAAGCGAGGAGTCCAGAG
>CAYYFT010000232.1:0-2740 GCA_964471015.1 uncultured Pirellulales bacterium
TGCCCAGCAACATTGCCATTATCTCGTACCTCGTATCTCAGGCTTTAATCTTCACAAAGACACCGGCTGGCACCACCAAACGGTTCAACACCTCAACCGTTCGTGCGTTGGCATCGTGAATATCTATCAGGCGTTTGTGAGTCCTCAATTCAAACTGCTCACGCGACTTTTTATCAATATGTGGACTTCTCAAAACGGTGTATCTTTCAATCCGCGTGGGCAACGGTACCGGCCCACTGACACGGGCATTGGTCCTTCTGGCGTGCTCTACTATCTCCTTAGCAGACGCATCAAGGGCCCCGTGGTCATAGGCTTCCATTTTAATTCTTATCTTTTCAGTTTCAGTGGCCACAGTTTTCTTTCCCATTTCCGATAAACCGTCTCCTTACCTTAAATTCCTAATCCGAAAACTCGTAAAACCCTGAATTATACATACTTATAAACAAAACGCAAAGCAATTATTCCGGGGCCCCGCCTGTCTTGGCTCGGCCAAGCCGAGACAGGCAAAGCGGGAACCATCAGCATATAGTCTCTCTGTTCTTTGCCAAATACATCCTGTTTGATTTTGGCAGGAAAGGCATTTCTTATTGACCGTCTTTAACTGTCTGCCGACAACTAAAAACACGACATCCCGCCAATAAATTCGCCTTCCTTAAAGAATTCGGGTTCGGACCAATTACGGCCCTGCCAAAGCCATTTATCAGCTTTGGTACACCCCTTAAGTCTAACAAAGTAATTAACAAACCATCCCTGACCACTACATTACAGATATGTAACAGCCCGACTCGTAAACGCAAAAACCATCCCTGGCTATGCTCGCTACGGCTGAAAAAGCGCTAAACTATCACATAATTCTGTCTTTATCAAATAAAATATCGAAAAAAATCCTGCCTAAAATACAAAAATATAAGGGTATTTTTCACAAAATAACTTGCCTGACAATCTGCTCTGGTACCTTTTCGTAGCTTAACGGCTCCATAGTGAAGGTTCCTCGGCCAGCCGTAGCACTTCTAATTTCGCTGGAATAGCCAAACATCTCAGCCAAAGGCACCTTGGCATCAATCACCCGCATATTCCCATGCACCCGACAATCTGTAATTAAGCCCCTTTTTCCGAGCAAATTGCCCTGTACAGCCCCAAAATTGGCCTCCGGCACCACTACCTGCAGCCACATTACCGGCTCAAGCAAAACCGGTCCTGCCTCTTTGCACGCCTTTTCCACTGCAATTCTGGCAGCTTGTTCAAAAGCTAAATCCGAAGAATCCACCGAATGGAATGAGCCGTCAACCAGTGTAACTTTAACTCCCACAATGGGGAAACCAGCCAACACACCGCTGCCCATAGCATCCTTTACCCCCCTTTCCACTGCGGGAATGTACTCTCTCGGCACTGCATTGGAAACCACTCTGCTCTCAAATTCAACATCGCGGCTCCAATGGCCGTCCTCTGTCAACAACGGCTCAACCACCAAAACCACATGTCCATATTGGCCACGACCGCCTGTTTGACGCACAAATTTACCTTCTGCTTGAGATAACCTGGTAACAGCTTCCTTATAGGCGACCCTTGGCTTGCCAACCCTGACATTAACTCCTTTCTCTCTTACGAGTTTGTGCTGGAGTATTTCCAAATGCAGCTCACCCATTCCGCTGATGATTGTCTGACCTGTTTCGCCATCTACCTTACACTCAAAAGTTGGGTCTTCACGCTTCAAATCCGCCAAGGCATCCGCCAATTTTACCGCCTCCGTGCCGGTTCTGGGTTCTATCGACATACTAATAACCGTTTCCGGGAATGTAATACTTGGTAAACAGATGGGATTTTTGGGGTCGCAAATCGTATCGCCTGTAAGCGTTCCTTTTAACCCTACAACCGCGACAATATTACCGGCACCGGCTGAGTCCAGAATTTTCCGCTCGTCAGCGTGCATTTCGAATATCCTGGTAATATTTTCTCGTTTGTTGCGATTTACATCTAAAACTCTCGTGCCGGACTTTAATGTCCCTTGATAAATTCTCAGAAAGTGCAAATCGCCGTGCATATCGCTGGTAATCTTGAATGCAAGAGCAACCAAGCTGGCATTTCGGTCGCATTTAACCGATATTTTTTTACCTTTATCAGCTGGTTTATGTCCAACTATATCAGGCTTATCCAACGGAGAAGGCAAATACGCCACAACACCCTCAAGCAGCCTTTGCACACCAATGTATTTCAGGGCTGAACCGACAAATACCGGATGAAGCTTGTTGGCTAAAGTTGCGTATCTTATCGCTTTATTAATCATCTCAACATCGATTGGCCTATCGTGGACATAGGCATCCATCAGCTCTTCATCGTATTCAGCTGCAAGCTCAATCATCTGTTTTCTTTGCCGCTCCGCAGTTTGTCGCAATTCGGCGGGAACTTCAGTTTCTTCAAAGGTCGCTCCCAATTCTTCGGCTTTGTAGAAAACCGCCCGCATCTTTATAAGGTCTATTATTCCTTTAAAAGAATTTTCTGCTCCGATAGGAATCTGCAAACACAGAGGAGAAGCTACGAGTTTGTCGCGAATGCTTTCGACAGTCATCTCGAAGTCGGCACCGATTTTGTCCATCTTATTCACGAAGCAAAGACAAGGCAGGTCATATTTTTGTCCCTGTCTCCAGACAGTCTCACTTTGAGCCTGTACCCCTTCGCTGCCGTCAAATACGGCTACAGCGCCATCGAGAACACGCAGAGACCGTTCGACCTCAGCAGTAAA
>CAYYFT010000233.1:0-2724 GCA_964471015.1 uncultured Pirellulales bacterium
AATCTCAGGCAGGCCGGTATCCCATACACTCTGACAAAATCACATACTGTTAAAGTTACATCGGCTGAATTTAAGAATGAGCTGGATGATTTTGCCTCTGTCTGCCAAATTGTTAAAGGTCTTCAAAACGTACGTTTTGGTGCCATAGGCGCTAGACCGACAGCTTTTAACACCGTCCGCTACAGCGAAAAAATTCTGGAACTTTCAGGTATCTCAATGGAGACAATAGATTTATCTGAAATACTCGGAAGAGTTGAATTGCTTACCGATAACAACAAGGCAGTTAAAAAGAAATTAAATGATATTAAGAAATATATCCCGACAAAATCAATCCCTGACGATAAGCTTTTGAAGATGGCCAAGTTCGGTTATGTAGTGGACCGTTGGGTCAAAGAAAACGAGCTCAACGGCACGGCTATTCAGTGCTGGACTTCTCTGGAGGAATTCTTCGGCATAGTTCCCTGCACGCTTATGAGTATGATGAGCGACGCTTTGGTACCCAGCGCCTGCGAGGTTGACATCACAGGTCTGCTGGGAATGTACGTTCTCCAGTTGGCCAGCGGCACGCCAAGCGCGATTCTGGACTGGAACAATAATTACGCCGACGACCCAGACAAATGCGTTCTGTTCCATTGCAGCAATCTGCCTATGTCATTCTTCAAAAAGGCAACGATGGATTATCAGGAAATAATCGCAGGTACGGTAGGCAAGGAAAATACTTATGGCACGGTTGTTGGCAGAATAGCCCCCAACAAGGCGACCTTCTGCAGAACTACTACTGATGATACAGCCGGTGTTATTAGCGTTTATACGGGTGAAGGTGAGTTCACAAGAGACAGACTCGATACCTTCGGCGGCTATGGCGTGATGAAAATTACCAACCTCCAGACACTTATGCAATACATCTGCAGGACGGGCTTTGAGCATCATATCGCTGTGAATATGTGCCGAAAAGCTGATGCAATTGCCGAAGCTCTGGACAACTATATGGGCTGGGAAGTCTATCGGCACATATAAATCGCACTGTAGTAAATCGGATTTAAAGAAAGATTTAAGCAGGAGAACTAAAAATGAAAACCAAGTATGTCCCAATTCTATCAGTTGTTGCAATATTGTTTGTGTTTAGTTGTAACGAACTTGCTATGTGTGGAGAAAAGAAAATGAGCATTAAAAAACAAGCTTTCGGAAAGACAGAGGACGGCAAAAACGTTGATTTGTACACCCTGACAAACACCAACGGCCTAAAGGCCGAGATAATAACCTATGGTGGTATTGTAACGTCGCTTCAGGTGCCCGACCGAAATGGTAAATTTGCCGATATCGTATTAGGCTGCGACAATGTCAACGATTACGCCAAAAAATCTCCCTATTTCGGCGCCTTAATCGGTCGCTACGGAAACCGCATCGCCAAAGGCAAATTCACACTTGACGGGGTCGAATACACGCTGGCAACGAACGACGGCCAAAATCATCTCCACGGCGGCATAAAGGGATTCGACAAGGTTGTGTGGAATGCAGAACCAATGCAAACCGACAAAGGCCCTGCCTTGAAATTAACCTATCGAAGCCGTGACGGGGAAGAAGGCTATCCCGGCAACCTTTCCTGCACAGCTATTTACACCCTGACAAACAATAACGAATTGAAAATCAGCTACGAGGCCGAAACTGACAAAGCTACCGTCGTTAATCTCACACATCATAGCTATTTCAATCTCGGCGGTCACAATTCCGGTGACATCCTCGGGCATGAGCTTATGCTCAACGCCGACCATTTTACTCCTGTCGATAAGGACCTGATACCGACCGGTGAAATAAAACCTGTAAAAGGTACACCGATGGATTTCACAAGCCCGATGGCCATCGGCTCACGCATAGAACAGGTCCAGGGTGGTTACGACCACAATTACGTACTCAACAGTTCCGATGGCTCGCTGGCACTTGCAGCTTCGGTCTATGAGCCAAAGACCGGTCGTGTTATGGAAATTTACACCACCGAACCGGGCATCCAGTTCTATTCCGGAAACTTTTTGGATGGCTCTGTCAAGGGAAAAGGTGCCGTCTATAACAAGCATAACGGCTTCTGCCTCGAAACCCAGCATTTCCCGGATTCGCCCAACAAATCCAACTTCCCATCGGTAGTCTTAAAACCGGGTGAGAAATACACGCAGCTAATCGTACACAAGTTCTCTGCACGATAACCAAGTGCAATAAAATAATGGCTGTAAGCCGTTATTTTCTATAGAATAGGTTTGTGGGTTTTGCCGAAAGCTTAAAACATATTTGCTAAAGGAGAAAAGTTATGACCACACTAATCATTGTTGCTGTTGTTCTTGTTTTACTCGTTCTTTTTGTAATCGGCATCTACAACGCTTTGATTCGGCTTCGCAATCAGGTCAATAATGCCTGGTCGCAGATTGACGTCCAACTGAAGCGCCGCCACGATTTGATTCCCAATCTTGTCGAAACCGCCAAGGGTTATATGCAGCATGAACGCGGAACCTTTGAAGCCATAACCGAGGCCAGAAGTAAGGCTATGGGGGCAAAAACCGTCTCCGAAGCCTCAAAAGCCGAAGGCGCACTCGGCGAAGCCCTCAGTAAATTTATGCTCGTAGTCGAGAATTATCCTGACCTTAAGGCCAACCAGAACTTCCTCGCCGTCCAGGAAGAACTGACCAGCACAGAAAATAAAATCTCATTTGCACGCCAGAGCTACAATGACCAGGT
>CAYYFT010000234.1:0-2713 GCA_964471015.1 uncultured Pirellulales bacterium
TACCGGCCGGCAGGGCAGCCATTATCTCAGCCAGCCCGATGCCAACGTAAATCAGGCCGAGCTGAGTCCCTGCGTGGATGCCGGAGACGGAAACGCCCTTGACTTTGACCTCTACAGACATACAACCCGCACAGACGAACTGATGGATGCCGTGGTTGGTACCGGCATCGTCGATATTGGCTATCATTACATTCTGAGTACCGATTTAGTCGGCGACTTTAACTTTGACGGTATAGTAGACACCTCCGACCTGGGTATATTCAAGCAGCACTGGATGAGCACCGGCTGTCAATTCCCGGATTGGTGTCACGGAACGGACTTGAATCAGGATGGAAGGGTCAACAGCATCGATTATGCAATCTTTGCTGCCAACTACATAGTAAAAGAGACTACCGCTCCTGAGCCCGACCCGATGACCTGGGCTGTGCCGCCCGTTTCAGCAGGGCCAACCTCTATTACTATGACTGCGACCACGGCCACAGACAACTCCGGCACAACTGTCGAATACCGCTTCATCTGCTTCTACGGCGGTGGCAATGACCGGGACTGGGACCCCTGTTCAACATATACCGACACGGGCCTGGTTACCGATAGCAAATACGGCTACAGGGTAAAGGCCCACGACACATCGGCTAATCTAAACGAGACCGGATGGTCGTTCGTTGGCTATGCGATAGCTGGCAAAGAGCCACCGCCTCCGCCAGACCACAATCCGCCTACACCTAATCCTATGACCTGGGCGACCGAGCCTGATGCGACTTCGTCGAGTTCGATAGAGATGGTGGCCACCACCGCTGCCGATACCGCCGGCGTACAGTATTATTTTGAGGACGTTGACTCCAACGCAGTAAACAGCGGTTGGCAGAGCAGCACGATGTGGGAAGACACAGGCCTTGAACCCAGTACCACATACACCTACAGAGTCAAAGCCCGCGACACATCGGCTAACCTAAACGAAACCGACTGGTCAGACCCCTGTTCTGCAACTACTCTTGAAGAGGGACAAGAGCCAAACGAGCCGCCGGAGCCGAACGAACCACCGGCAGACACCAACCCACCGGCACCTGTATTGTGGGAGGTACCGCCTTACCTGACCGGCAGCGGGAATAATTGCTATGCTAATATGACGGCAGCGGTTGCCACAGACCCGGAGGGTAACGGCCCTGTGGAGTATTACTTCGAATGCACCGAGGCTTCCTCCACCATCAATAGCGGCTGGACGACTGAACAGGTATGGAACAACATTTATATAGGCAGAGGAGCTATTGGCTTCCATTTCCATTTCAGGGTGCGTGATAGCCTCGGCAATACAAGCGGCTGGTCAACTACTGTGAAGTGTTATTGACCCTGCTAACGACTTTAGTCCATCAAAGCCGGTTTATTTGGCCTTGAGCGTTTGATAGCCGTAGTGCGCGAGTAAATTATCGAGTATCACCAGGGCTGTGTAATTCTCGGCGACTGGCCAGATGCGACCTACAATGGTGGCGTCACGTCTGGTGATGGCCGCCAGTTCTTTGTTCTCGAGGGTATACTTGTCGATTGTCTTCTGTGGTTTGTCGATTGTGGGTGTCGGCTTGACCGTAAGCCTGACAACGATTGGCTGACCGGTAGAAAGCCCGCCTGTAATGCCGCCGGCATTATTTGACTCGAAAACAACCTTGCCGCCTTTGGCGTGCATCGAGTCGTTGGATTGGCTGCCGGTCATATCGCGGGCGCGGAAACCGGCGCCGACCTCGACGCCTTTGACAGCGCCAATGCCCATCATTTTGCCCAATTCAGCATCGAGTTTGTAGAAGACCGGCTCGCCGAGGCCGGTGGGCACGCCGGTTACGACGACTTCAACGACTCCGCCGGAAGAGTCGCCTGTTTTAGCTATTTTGTCACAGGCATTGACCATTTTCTCAGCGGCTTCGATATCAGGACAATTTAGCACTGGATGCACGCCGTACTTGTCCCGAATCGCAGCGGCTTTCCTCTTTGGAGTCTTATCGCGAATAGCGTCGATTTCCTGCTCAATCTCAGATAGTACTTTGATTTTTTCAAGAAACCGCATCTCCATATTGACTCGGCCTTTGACGTAAACCTGCTGATAAAACGGGTCGAGGTCCCGTCGCATTTTTTTGTACTGGTTAGTGTATTTGAAGGCTTCGTCGTGAGCGGTGTCGGGGCATCGAACGCCGGCAAGCTCTTTGACGTAGGCACAGGCTTCGATACCACATTTTTTTAGGACTTTTTTGGCGACGTATCCGGCGGCGACGATGGTGGAGGTATAACGGCCGCTGAATAGGCCCGCACCGATAGAGTCGTCATCGGGGCCGTATTTGATGAATGAAGCGTAGGATGCATGGCCCGGACGCGGGGTGCGGTTTGTGTCCTGATATTGCTTGATGTGGATGAAGTGGCGGTCCAGGTTGGGAATCAGAATTGTCAGCGGCGTTCCATTGGTATGATTTTTATTGCCCGCTCCTTCTATCGTATCGGCTGCGTTTAGCCCACTGTAGATAATTGGAAGGTCCGGCTCTTTTCGCGGACTGGATAGTTCGTCGGCGCCCGGCTTTCTAAGAAGCAAGTCGCCGTAAATCTCCTGCTCGCTCAGCAGCATTCCCGGCGGAACGCCTTGTATGACAGAAGTTAAGCCTTCCTGATAGGAGCCGCCGGCGACAGTTACTTGAAACATTCGTCCTGTGTGACAACCAATCATTTTTATTTCTCC
>CAYYFT010000235.1:0-2706 GCA_964471015.1 uncultured Pirellulales bacterium
GCTATTCGCTGGAATAATCCCCCCGGCACAGTCTTTCGATATCCCTTGCCACAATTTCCGTGATTATCCTCTTTTGCCCCGATAGTACCGGCTTTGGCTGCTCAATGATATGTTCGACTGGCTGGGTCTCTGGCTTTAGTTTTTGAGCTTCGTTTTTTCTGCCAGGCCCCTTTCTCTTTATAGCGGTTACCTTTCGCTGCTTTGCCATAATCTCTTCAGCAAGGTCAAAACTCGGAATTTCACCCTTTTCCCGCAGTGTTTCTGTCTCTTCTTTTTTGTTTATGCCCACCACTTTCGGCAGGGGGGTAGTTTCCTTAGCAGGTATTTCTTCTATTGGTATCGGGCTTGTATCTTCGTTAGTTGATATTTCTGCTGCCTCAGCCGATTGAGTTGTTTCTCTGGTGCTGTTTTGTGTCGCCGGATTTTGTATTACATCGAGCGCGCGGAGAATATCCACTTTGCATCGCAGAATATCATTATCAAATTGTTCGTTGCTTTCGGCCTTACTCACCTCTATAACCTCCTCTGATATTATATTTAGTTTAGCAAAATTGCCGGGATTAATCAAGAACAAATTGCGGTATGGTCGATAAACAACCGGTTAATCGGCCTTTAGCTTGCCTTAACAGGCCCTATTGAAAGTTGTGTGAAATTACCCGGGTTGAATTGTTTTATTAGTGAATGAATATCATCAATGGTAACGGCTTTTATAGCGTTAATGTCGTCTTCGATGGTGCGATACTGATGTAAATATATCCAGTTAGCGCCCAGGTCAATCAGCCGACCCATCGGCAGCTCATTCTTTATTACCAATGCGCTCAATATCTTGTTTTTTGCTGTTCTCATTTCATCTTCGGTTATACCGCTTCTGGATAGACTCTCGAAGATACTCTGAACGGTATCGAGCACTTTGCTGACGTTTTCACTGCTGCAGCGGATATAGCTGCAAAACACCCCCGTGCCGTCCATAGGCCCAAATTGCATCGTTGCCGCTTCTGCCAGTGCCTTGTCAACCAGCTCCCAGAAGAATCTCGACCCGACATCATCGCCGATGATAGTCGCTAAGAGCGATGCGGCAAATCTCCTCGGGTCCTGAATGGACACCGCTGGAGACATCAAGCATATATGCTCACGAACCAGATTTGATTTTTCAACTCGCTTCTTCTTTTTGCTGCCCGGTACTTCCTCCAGCTTTCTGGAAACAGCCTGCTTTTGCCACTTCTCGCAACTGCTTTCAACAACACTGCAAATTTGCTCCCAATGGAAGTTACCTGCAAAAGCCACAGCCATATTGTTTGGCGCATAGCGCCTCATAAAATAGCCCTGCATTTGTTCAGCCGTTAGATTGCTGATACTTTCCTCACTGCCAAGAACACTGTTGCCGCAGGGATGGCTGTCGAAATGCAGACTCCTGCATCTGTCTATCACATCAAAGCTCGGCATGTCCTTATACATTGCAATTTCTTCTTTAATTACGCTCTTCTCGATATTAAAATCTTCGTCTCTCAGTGCCGGCCTCATCAGCCCTGTCCACAGCCTTGTTACCTCGACTAAATACTCCGGCAGAACGGCAGCATAAAAGACGGTATTCTCCTCACCGGTAAAGGCATTGAATTGTGCCCCTGTCCTGTCGAACGCCTCATTAACTTCGAATGCACTTAGCTTTTCAGTGCCTTTGAACAGCATATGTTCTAAGAAATGCGACACCCCATTTATTTGCTTGGTCTCATCACGGGAGCCGGTTTTAACGAAAAAACCTACCGCCGACGACTTGGCGGATTTGTTAATCTCGCCGATAACAGCAAGTCCGTTTGCCAGTATTTTCTTCTTAAATTCCATATTTTGCTTTACTTAACTTTTATCCGCCGAAGGCGGATGAACTTCCTTCGGGCCGATTGTTACGACCGTAAAATCTTTGAATTTATTATTCCGTAGAAAGCCCAGAACCGAATCAACGCTGGTTGCCTCGATTTTATTTTTAATTTCATCTAAGCTTCGGACTCTGCCGAGCATATAGTAGTCGCTTCCAATTCCCCCCGCCCGGCTGCTGGACGATTCACTTTGCAGAACCAGCGCACTTTTAAGCCCGACTTTGGCTCGTTCGATTTCTTCTTTGCTGATTCCGTCAGCGAGTCGGTTGAATTCAGCCATAACACAATCGAGCGTTTCCTGAGCCTTATCTGGCGTTGTGCCGGCGTAGCAGGCTATCCCGGACGCCTCTTTCAAACCGTGATATTGCGCCCCCACGGCGTAGCAAAGGCCTCGCTTTTCCCTTACCTCTGTAAATAATCTGGCGCTCATCCCGCCTGAAAGAACCGACACTGCGACCCTTGCATTATAGTAGTTTTCATCAGTCGGTTTAACCGTCTCGGTCATCAGGCCGATGTGTACTTGCGCACCGTCATTACGTAGATGCGTATATTTGCCTGCTTTGGAACCGAGTGTAAATGATTTGAGGGGCTCCTGTTGGTCTGTTTCAAATAGATTTTTTATTTGCGACACGATAGCATCGAAATCGTATTTTCCCGCAAATGCAAAAATTGTCTGCGATAGATTAAAATTGTTCTTTATGATTTGTTTTGTTTTCTCAGCCGTAAGGGTTTTTAATTCTGCGATTTCACCTAAAGTGCTGCGCCCAAGGGGGCTCGGATAGAATCGTTCTCGCAGCTTTAGCATAACTTTCTGCCGGGGGGCATCATCCAAAGC
>CAYYFT010000236.1:0-2705 GCA_964471015.1 uncultured Pirellulales bacterium
ATGGCGGCAAGGGCTGCGGCGGTGTTGACCACTGTCGTGGTTTTTCCCACTCCGCCTTTTTGATTTAATACCGCAATCGTCTTCAATCCATTAACCTTAATCGTTAATCGTTTTCAGTTTTTATTTTCTTTAAGACGGCATCCAGCACACCATTAACGAAGGCTGGAGACTTATCAGTGCTGAACTTTTTGGCGAGTTCGATAGCCTCGTTTATTACGACTCTGGGCGGGATGTCGGGGCAAAACTTCAACTGGTAAACCGCCAATCTCAAGATACTTTTGTCAACAGTTGAAAGCCGGGATAACCGCCACTTTATTGTCGAGGCGGCTATGAGCCCGTCACAGAGAGCCAGATTTTCCCAGGTTCCTTTTGTCCATTCCGAGGCGAGTTTGCGCACTAAAAGATGGGGGTCATTTTCCCTGAAGAACTCATCTAAACGCTGGAGCAAGTCCGGGCCCTGCACATCGAGTTGATATAGTCCCTGCATCGCCAATTCTCTGGCCCTTGTTCTCTTATCCACCTTCCGGCCTCTTGCTAATTGATTGTCGGGTATTTTTAAATTGTCAATGAACGGCTCAAATCTGTTCGAGCACGTTTACAGTTTCCATAGCCGTCAATGCTGCGTCGGCGCCGGCATTACCCATTTTAGTACCAGCCCTTTCGACGGCCTGCTCGATAGTCTCACAGGTCAAGACGGCGAAAATTGCCGGTACCGCTGAATCATAGTTGATTTGTCCGATACCTCGTGCAACCATCTGGGAGATATAATCGTAATGCGGCGTTTGGCCGCGTATGACCGCACCGAGGCAGAGAACTGCGACGTATTTGCCGCTTTGTGCGAGTTTTTTTGCGGCTACGGTGATTTCACAGGCGCCCGGCACCCAGACTACGGATATCTGTCCGTCGGCGGCACCATGGCGTCTAAGGCAATCTATCGCACCGGCAAGCAGCTTAGCGGTTATAAATTCGTTGAACCTGCTGACTACAATAGCGTAATTGCCTTTGCCAGCCGCTACCTGACCTTTTATTTCTTTAATCATAGTTTCGCTTCTCCAAAACAACATTCTTAATCCGGCAGAATTACAGTTTCCCCGTTCCTGTCCCTAAGGGACACGGGGATTGGCCATACATTATAAGACTAACAGAAGCCGGTTTCCAGCAAAAGACCGATTGCGACTCTGTCAGGCGGTTGGGTCTATTCATCGTCGTTGAGTTAACCTACGCAATTGTAAGAAGTTATAAGTCAAAATTCCAGTGAAATTTTAATTCGGACAAAAAGAAGTTCAGGCAGCAAAAAACCGCTAACCCGACGGGAATTTATTGCCGAAACGGCGTTGGGTGATTCGTTATTGGTGGGGCAAGCCCCACCCTACTGTTGAGCAACGGAGCGACTATGCTTTTCGATGATACGGAATTTGGCTCTTATTCAGAAGCTGAGCATAAGGCGATGAAGGCCTTCGAGCTTTATGAAGACGGCAAAATAACGCAAGCTCTTGCCGAATTGGAGGCAGCCATCGAGATAAACCCAGCCAACAGTGCCTGGCATTTTGACAAGGCCCTTACGCTGGATACCAAGGGTGAGTTCGATGACGCAATAAGCGAATACGAGATTGCTCTGCAGCTGGCCCCGGATGATTTGGAGGTATTAAATTCGTTAGCGGTCGATTATACCCGCACCGGCCAATACGACCTGGCAATCGAGACTTTCGAGCATATCCAAGAGTTAGAGCCGGAGTTCGAACCCTGCTACTGCAACCGGATAATTACTTATACCGAGATGGAGCAACACGATTTGGCGGAGCAGATGTTTTACCTTGCTCAGCAGTTAAAGCCGGACTGTGCATTATGTTACTATAACATCGGCAACAGTCTTTTCGTTCGCGGCGATTACAAGAAAGCGATTCACTGCTGGCTAAAGACAGCTGAGCTTGAGCCGAGCCACCCGCAGATTAACTATCGAATTGCTCAAGCGTATTGGGCTGATGGCGATTACAAGCGTGGGCGTGAGTATTTCTTGTCAGAGCTTCGTATAAATGCGGGGGACGTTGATGTTATTCTCGATTTTGGCCTGTTTCTCCTTGAGGTCGGCGATGTCGAATCAGCGAAGGAAAAGTTTAACAGAATACTTGAGCTTAAGCCGGGCTTTGCGGCTGCATTGTTTTATCTGGGGGAGATTGCCTTTAACAACGCTGATTATCCCGGAGCATTAAAGCTATTCAATGAAGCGTTAGAAAAAGACAACAAACTCACAGGGCCGCGGTATCGGCTGGCTGAGTATGCATTAATGAGGGGGCAAATAGAGGAGGCGAGAGGCCATCTGGTTTCGGAGGTGAAACTGGCTCCGGAGGATACGGACATACTGGTTTCTCTGGGGTCGATGTTTCTCGGGGTTGGTGATATGGATTATGCAACGCATTGCCTGCTGAGGGCTATCGACACCGATTGCTCCAATGCAGATGCTTATTATTATCTCGGCCTTGCCAGTGCTATAAAAGGGCGATTTGAGGATGCGGTGGAGTTTTTCAGTCATACGCTCGATATAAGGCCAAAGGACGTTTGTGCCCTGCGGGATTCTGCCGTTGTTTATTTGAGGATGGGCAGATTAGCCGATGCTGCAGAGAAAATTAAAAAAGCACTGGATTTAACAAACGGGGATTCGCAGTTAAGGGCTCTTGACCGCAGGGTCCGCCTGGTCCAGGCGACAG
>CAYYFT010000237.1:0-2701 GCA_964471015.1 uncultured Pirellulales bacterium
GATTGTGTCGCCAAACTCCACATCGATGCAACGGCCACGCTGAGCGAATTTGGAAAAGAAACCGTCGCTGAGCTCCAAATGCTTGGCCCGTTTGGGCAGGGCAATCCCAGACCCGTCTTTGCAACGAAAGGCGTCCGTCTTGCCTCTCCGCCGAGAATTTGCGGCGCAAGGGGTAACCACCTGCAGCTTGCGATAACAGACAATACGAATGCTGTCCGCTGCATAGGTTTCGGTATGGGAAAATTAGAGAAAAAATTACTTGAATACGAGTTCTTCGATGTCGCCTATCAGCCGCAGATAAATAACTATAACGGCCTTAGTAACGTTGAGTTTGTCCTGGCCGACATCCGGTTCGAATAGTGGTTTTGCCTTTTGCCGCTGAGAACTCCTGAACCGCAAATTGCAGCTACTTTTCTACGACAACCTTTTCGATATTAAAGTACCCTAACGTGGAGACCATCCCAAAGAAATCAGCCGGCTCACCGTTACCTATAGCCAGGGCGATATAACCTGCGCCAAAGCCGTTCGGTGCTCTCGTTGCATCGAGCCCAATCCACCTGTCACCTACATAAGCCTCTACCCACGCGTGACTGCCGAACATATTTTCTCGGCCGGGATAGTCCTCCACGTAAACCAGGCCGCAAACCATCCGCGCCGGTATCCCAACTGCACGACACATCGATGCCGTCAGCACGGCAAACTCGCTGCAGTCACCGACCCTGCTGGCCGCAACCTCTGCCGCTGACGCATAACCTACCGACAAGCTCCTGTTCTCGATGTATTCAGACACAAACGATTCAATCCTTTTGACAGCTTCAGCCGCATCTTTAGTATCACCCACCGCACGATTAGCAAGCTCGATTATCTCGCTGTGGTCGCTCTGCACAAATCTTGTGGGCTTCATCGCCTCCAGAATACTACTTTCTCTGCCTTCGTAAGGAAACTTCGCACCCCCCTGTGGGGCAACAGGCCTGACTGTAACGATTACTCCGCCTTCCCTGAGCCGCTGCACGCTTTGGTTGTCACTGGACGGTATTGTCAGCGTGGATGCCTGACCGGTAGGCCTCAGGTGATAGATGGCCGATTTAGCCGATTCAATACTATCTAACGGCTCCGGACTGGATAAAAACATCTTATCAATCAATTCCAGCACATCGTTCTCACTCATCGCAAACTCTTTAGCGCAGGCGACCATTTCAACCTGCATCCCCGCCATAGGCACAATGTTCTTTTGAACACGAAGGTCCCTGTCAACATAACTGGTGCCGACAACCTCGCCGGCATTTGGTAACTTAAAGACAGTCTCAACCTCCGTCAAAGCCACGATGCGCCCCAGTAAATCAACATTTCGTTTCGGCCCGATATGTATTTTAGCCTCAATAGCCTGTATGTTGCCCGGGTCGAACAGCTTGGCGCCGTACTCCAAACCCTCCTTAAGACCTTTCTCAAGCTGCTGCAAACGCAAGCCTTCAGCCATTACTGCGCCGCTCGGCCATTTGAATGTCCTCTTTTGCTCTCCTCCCATTGTCGAAGTAATCGTCATATTCACCATCCCCTGCTTATTCACTGCCCCTGAGATATTCATCACCATCAGGCCTAAATTCTGTACAGCCTCAAAACCCAGTGGCTTACCGTCGGCCGTCTCAATGCTGGTGGCCGTAGTGCTTATGCTCACCGGAACGCCGTCTCGACTCACTTGTATGTTTACCTCTTCGGAAGTGGTCACTTTTCCATCAGCCGCAACACGGCTTTGTATTGCATAGCCTATCTTCTTGCCTTCCATAAACACGGCAAAATATTCTGTTTGCGTTGATGCAATCGCCGGCAGGCAAGGCAATAACAGAACCAAACACATCACGATAAGATACTTGATTGTCATAATTCGACCCCTTTCGCCTATTTATTTTATTAAAGGCCACCTGCCGGCTGATTATAAACACAAAACCTCAAATTTTCATCGCAATCTTTTTTTTTCGAGCTAAAATAAGCAAAAAACTTCTTTTTTGCGATATCACGAGATGGTTTTTGACCAACTTCTGAACTTGGTTTCTTCGGGCAAAGTGAGGGGGGTTTGCATTGATTCGCGACTCGTCAAAGCTGGCGATATTTTTGTGGCCATCGAAGGCACAGTTTATAACGGCCACGACTTTATTGACCAGGCTGTGGAAAACGGTGCTAAATACATCGTTTGTCGGGAAAATGAATCGAGCATCAAGTATCGAGCATCGAGCGCCGAGATTATTTTCGTTGACGATTCCGCAAAAGCAGCAGCTATTCTCGCACAGGCAAGCAGGGGCAATCCAGCTTCGCAACTGACCAACCTGGCTATAACCGGAACAAACGGCAAAACCACTGTCGCTTTTCTTGTTCGCTCTTGCATACGAAATGCTGGCCAAAAGTGCGGCCTTATCAGTACAATCATTTATGACACAGGCGTGGCAAGCTATGAAGCAGACCTGACAACCCCCGATTGCCTGACCATCGCCGAAAAACAATCGCAAATGCTAAAGGCTGGCTCAAAATATATGGTCATCGAGGCCAGCAGCCACGCACTTGCTCAAAATCGACTGGCGGCCATAGGTTTCAAAGCTGCCGCTTTTACGAACCTTGCCGGCGACCACCTTGACTACCATAAAACAAAAGAACAATATCTCGCAGCCAAAACCAGACTTTTCCAGGCATTATCACCTGATGCTACAGC
>CAYYFT010000238.1:0-2679 GCA_964471015.1 uncultured Pirellulales bacterium
GGCGAGGCGACGGCCCCGTGCAAAAAGAACCAAATCGACATTGTGGCTTTGCAGGTCTATCCAGCCTGAGCCGTTAAAGGCAATCGCTTCGCCGGATAAATCGAACTGCTCAAGAAACAGCCTGTTATGCTTAATGTATGAATCAACGAGCATCTGCTCGAAGGCGAAATCTTCCGGCTCCGTCAGTTTTAATACAGACAACAGCTTTGCCAGCGGTGAGAGTTTGCCAACCTGCATATCGGTTATCCGGAGGCGGCATCGGCCGATACGTGGTAAGCTTTCACCGATCCGGCTGGCGACGCTCAATAAACCGCTCATTTTCCCGCTGGTATAGTTGTTGCGAGGAGCTTCTTTGAGGTTTGTGTCCAAAAGAAATTGCTTTAAATCGATATTGTCAAAGCCTACCTGCAGCAGATACTCCAAAGCTGCCCCGGCCGGTTGTTTCAATTCGAATTTGCCTGCCACTCTGCCGCCATAACAATCAGCAATGAGGCTTTTAGTCACCCAGCTTTGCCGGCGGGGGACATAGTAGGTATCTGCTTTTAGCCCTGTTAAGGATTTGCCTTTAATCCTAAAACCGTCCGCAGTAAGAGTAATATTACCGTCTGAAAGCTCAAGTCGGTTGCTGCTGAAAGCGTCATCAGCCAGCGCTATTTGGCCGTTAATTTTTACGGTCGAGGTATTTGATGTTATCAGGGTATTATCGGTAGCGGTTGCGGTAATGTCCTCCAGTGTAATAGTATTCTTTGTTATCGTCAGACTGCCGGTAATATCTTTTATAGGATAGGGAAACGGCTCAAAGTTGATGCTGTTACCGGGACAGTCCACAGTTATCTTATAGTCGGGGCAGTCATCGCTGTCGGTTTTGTTCAAATTGGCGGTGAGGTTTACCTTTCCCTTTGGCTGTAGTTTGGAGACGATTTTTTTTAGTGACGCCGGCATCAAAGAAATTAATTCATCGTTTAGCTCCGTTTGTTCGGCGTTCAGTAACAAGCAATATCGGGGTTGATGGGTTTCATCATCGGGCCAGATTCGGCCGGTCAGTGAAACCAGAGACTGATTATGAAGGCCTGTGAAATCTTCAACTTGTATCAAATCAGGCGTAATGACAGTCTTCGCTGATATGTCAGAGATAATCAGTGGGAAATCGTCTGCTTCCAAAGAAGTTTTTTTAAGAGAGACATCAGCGATAAAACTTGTCGGGCCAAAATCCTGTTTTGGTGTAAAAATCTTTATGTCGGCATCAGCCAGGCCGGTCATATTAAGTTGGTTGTAAAAATCTCTTTGATTATCTGATAAGCTGCAAGCCAGTGTTGAATCCAATGGGATATTATTTGCTTTGACTGAGATGTCATATATTGGGCGGTCAGTGCTGCGAGCTGTTACTTTGCCGTTTAAGATTATTTTGCGGCCGTTCACTTGCGAAATCACGCCCGAAACGGTTGTCCTATTGCGAGTAAACAATAACCTTCCGGAGAGATTTTTTAACGGATAAGGAAAACGGCGGTATGCAGCTTCGGCGCCGAGTAGTTCAACCACCAAAACCTTTTTTTTATCAGTTTGTGACCGTCGGCTAAGACGGTAATCTATCGCTGCAAGGCCGCTTGGAGAAAAAGCGGACCAGGATTTCTTCCGCTCTGCACTTAACGCATTATACAAGTCATTATCTAAAGCCATATTGTCACTTGTAATCCGGATTTGGTACTTCCAGTTCGGGCCAAAATCCTTAGACCAACCGTTGAAAGTCACCTTGACCTTACCGTGCTTGCCGAACAGATTGTTCAGGACCGCACTTTTTTCAGTAAGGTCTATCCGGCCAATCAGGCGCTCTATGGTGTAGGGGAACCTGCGGTCGCAGATGGAAATGTCCTTGCAGTGGACTTTCCCGACTAATGTACTTTCGCTTAGTCGTTCTAAATTTCCAAGAGCCTCCAGGTAAATAGCAGCTGTTCCGGAGGGCCGATATCGGTTGAAGAATCTTAGTAGAGCAGCAAATGGGCCTGGCCTGGTCAAAAACGCTTGTCTGTCAGCAGCAAATGTATCACCAACGAAGGTGTGCCTGCTTCGCAAATCTTCTATTTTGAGCTTTAGTGAATAAGCGTTGCTGCGGTCATAATTCAACTCGGCATCCAGAGCATTTATCGTCCAGGCCTTTTCAAAGGCGGGGATATCAGCCGATGAGATTCCGCCGGTAATTGTAATCCTGCCGGGCTTCCAGAATCCGGTCAGGATACTTTCGCCACGGCCAGCTCTTTTAGCCGTTGTTATATCAAAGCTGTAGCCGCGTCGTGTTTTTTGGGCCGGGGTAAATCCTGCGTCAATGGGTATTGCTGCAACGGCTTTAACTTTGCCGTTTGAAACTTTGCTGTATTGGAGCGTTCCCCTTTTAAGCCGAATGACGGGCATTTTTCCTGCGGTACCTTTAGGAGCTTCGATTCTAAATGCGGCAATATTCAATCGGTCTGTGTCCAAATCGTGCTGAACATCGAAGACAAAATCCTTGACACTTATTTTTTTCAGCCGAGGGTGTAATAACAATAAACTGCCCATGCCGAAACGTGCATATACCGTTTCTGCTTTTAGTATTGTATCGTCGTATTTTTTCTGCTGTTCAGGCCTGATTACGAGCTCCCTGATGTAAACTGAGCCGTTAATGTTAAAATCAACCGATTCGGTTGT
>CAYYFT010000239.1:0-2678 GCA_964471015.1 uncultured Pirellulales bacterium
CGTGGGTAGCGCAGCTTATGCTCACGCCCATTCATCCGCATCTGTGGCAGTTTGTGAGTTATGCGTTCCTTCACGGGGGCCTTATGCACCTTCTCGGCAATATGTATTTTTTGTACCTTTTCGGCAACAATGTTAATGACAAACTCGGCCACATCAGTTATTTGTGCCTTTATTTTGGTGGAGCGGTTTTCTCCGGTGTTGGTCATACGCTTCTGCATACCAACCCCGTTCTTGGCGCCAGTGGGGCTGTTGCCGCTGTAACGGGCGCTTATCTGGTTCTGTTTCCACAGACTTTGATTACTGTTTTATACTGGTTTTTCTTCATCGGGACGATGGAGTTGTCAGCATTATACTTTATCGCTTTTAAGCTGATTGTCTGGGACAATATCGTAGAGCCGAGGTTTTCCGTTGCTGCGATTGCGTATGACGCACATCTGGCAGGATACGCCTTCGGCATCGCAGCTATGTTAGTTATGCTCGCCACCGGCTTAATCAGCAGCAGCCGTTTTGATTTATGGGCGATGGTAAAACGATGGAATCAGCATCGTCGTTATCGCGATGTTGTCTCAAGCGGTTACGACCCTTTTGCCAGCCGGACAACAGCCAAGCGAATAAAGGTAAAAGAGGTTAAGAAAACAGCCGCTCAACAGCAGCGAGAGGAAAAAATCAAGCAGCTTCGCAGCGAAATCGCCAGCCGGATGCCACAACGCAATTTGTCTGCCGCTGCTGAAGCTTATCTGGAGCTTATCGAGCTTGATAGTGAGCAGATTCTGCCACGCCAGTATCTGCTGGATATTGCCAATCAGCTTGCCAGTGACAGCAGACACGCTGAATCGGCACAGGCCTACGAAAAGTTTTTAACTCACTACGGCAACTATGAATATGTTGAGCAGGTGGAGTTGATGTTGGGCATATTGTATTCACGTTATCTCCATAAGCCGGAGTCAGCGATAAAGCACCTGCAGACCGCAGCACAAAAGCTCTCTGACCCGGGCCAATTGAAAATGTGCAACGATGAACTCGTCAAATTGCAGAAGTAGAGCAGGCACCTGTTGGCCTTTTCCTATCCGCCCCGCACCAAAACGGCACCCCGTCTTTGGTGCGGGGTGATTCAAAGTAATATTTGGACGAGAAAAAAGTTGACAATTATTGAGGCAGGTGCTAATTTGAGGCTCATAGAACAGTTTCTGTCATTTTTGAGAGAGTCTTTTTGGGAGATAGAAAAATGCAATCTCACACCAAATTCATCAATCTCTTTATTCTCGTTTGTTTGATAAGCTTGGCGTCCGTCGGCTTTGGCCAAGAGGCCGCTACCTCACCGCCAGAATCTGTTTCAGCGGCTGAAGTGGAAGAGACTTTTCCCTATGTTGCCGAGATAACCGATGATAATGTCAATATTCGTTCCGGGCCGGGCACGAATTACTACCGCTGCGGCAAGCTCAACGCCGGCGACAGAGTAAAGGTGGTCGCCAGCAAACACAGCTGGTCTCACATTGTTCCGCCGGCCGGCAGTTTCTCCTGGATTTCAAAACAGTATGTCAGTATTGACCCGGATAATCCCGGCATTGGGGTTGTTACCGGCGACGCCGTTCGCGTTTATACCGGCTCAGATTTGCTCAAGCCGATACACTCCACGACCGTGCAGTTACATCTCAATAAGGGCGATAAAGTCAGGTTGATGGGCGAGGAGATGGGTGATTACTATAAAATTGCCCCACCGACTGGAGCCTACCTTTGGGTGCTCACTCAATATACGAAACTACTCGGTCCTGTTGGCGAGGTTCCGCTGATTGTCGAACCACAGGCCAAACCTCCCGAGGTTGTTCCCACGAGTATTTCCGTCGATTCCGGAAAGCTAAAGGAGTATTACGCTTTGGCGGAGCAAATCGAGGCCGAGCGAGCCAAACCAATGGCGCAACAGAATTATGCGAAGGTAAAGAAAGCATTGGATGAGCTTGCTGGCAACAAAGAGGCCGGCAAGGCCGCACGCTACTCGGAGTTTGCGCTTAAGCAGGTAGGCCGTTTCGAATTGGCTTTGGCGGTGGACAAGGAGGTTCGGCTTCAGGATTCACAATTGCAGGATATTTGTGAGCGGATAGAAAAGTCGCGTGCCGCAGAGTTAGCGCAAGTTCCGGAACTGGGTGGATTTACGGCGGTAGGGCAGTTTCAAACTTCAGAAATTTACGGTCCGGAAGAAGAGTTAAAACACTACCGCATAATCGACGATTCCGGCCAGACGGTTTGTTATGCTTTACCGGAGGGTTCAGCCTCGCAGGTGGACTTAAGCAAACTTGTGGGTCGAAAGGTTGGATTGGTGGGAACAGTTGAGCCGCATCCGCAAACCAAAAACGCTCTGGTACGATTTAGCGAAATAACCGAGTTGAAGTAATCAGCGTCTTAATCGGCCGCTGTGTTGCCCTGTTAGTCTCATCAAGTGTGCGATGCAGCTTTGTTGCTTATTTTTTTAACGGCGGGGTGTGCCGAGAATTTCCACCGCTTCCCTGATGACCGGCAAGGTTGTGGTAGTTACCTGTGGGTCGTAAACGTTCCCGGTAACCTCCATTCTGACAACAGCGCGGCCGAGGCCTTCGGTCAAAGACTGTAAAATAGAAGGCTCAGCAGCGGCGAGGCGACGGCCCCGTGCAAAAAGAACCAAATCGACATTGTGGCTTTGCAGG
>CAYYFT010000240.1:0-2662 GCA_964471015.1 uncultured Pirellulales bacterium
CTACGGTCGAGCCGACAATGAGCGGAGACTTCGGCAGGTTTATGAAGATTTGTGACGACGTTCGCAGGCTCGGCGTTCGGACAAATGCCGATACGCCGGAAGATGCAAAACGAGCGAGGGAATTCGGCGCCGAAGGTATCGGGCTTTGCAGGACCGAGCATATGTTCTTCGAAGGTGAGCGGATTTGGCCTGTAAGGCAGATGATTCTGGCCGCCGATGACTATGCCCTGATGCTCGGAGAAATTGAACAGGCCGAGACCGACAAAGACAAAAGGGCAA
Source organism: uncultured Pirellulales bacterium (assembly GCA_964471015.1). Taxonomy (GTDB): domain Bacteria; phylum Planctomycetota; class Phycisphaerae; order Sedimentisphaerales; family Anaerobacaceae; genus CAYYFT01. The sequence goes on from CAYYFT010000240.1 coordinate 280, forward strand.
TTGAAAAGAAATATGCCGCTGCTAAAAAGCAGTTCGAAGGTGCACTGAAGAAGCTGCTGCCGTATCAGCGCAGCGACTTCGAGGGCATATTTAAGGCAATGGCCGGGCTTCCGGTAACGATTCGTCTGCTTGACCCGCCGCTGCACGAATTCCTGCCGCAGGATGAGAAAAGCCAGCGCGAAATGGCAAGACAGCTTAAAGTCAAACCTTCCGTCGTCAAGGCAAAGGTTGAGCAGTTGCACGAGTTTAATCCGATGCTCGGGCACCGCGGATGTCGGCTGGCGGTTACATACCCCGCAATTTATCGTATGCAGACAAGAGCCATCATTGAAGCGGCGCTGAATGTTAAGAAAACCGGCAAGATTGTTCTGCCTGAAATTATGATTCCTTTGGCTGGGGCGGTTTCAGAACTGAAAGTAGTCAAGGATGAAATAATCGATGAAATCAAAACGGTCTTCAAAAATAGAAAGGCAAAGATTAATTATATGATTGGGACGATGATTGAAGTCCCCAGGGCTGCTTTGACCGCAGACGAAATTGCCGCCGAAGCTGAGTTCTTCAGCTTCGGAACAAACGACCTTACCCAGATGACGATGGGGTTTTCACGGGATGATGCGGGTAAGTTCCTCGGAGAATACGTCAACAAGGGTATTTATGAGGCGGACCCGTTCCAGAAACTTGACCAAACCGGCGTCGGCAAGCTGGTAGAGATGGGCACCAGACTCGGCAGAAAGACCAGAAAAAAATTGAAGGTCGGTATCTGCGGAGAACACGGCGGCGAGCCGGACAGTATTGATTTCTGCCATCGAGTCGGGATGAATTATGTGTCGTGTTCGCCATTCAGGGTGCCGATTGCAAGATTAGCGGCTGCACAGGCGGTGGTTAGAAATAGTTGATTATTGATAATGCGGTCATCGGCTATTGACATTAATCAATAATCAATGGAAGATAATCAATTAATGTGGTGAGAGTAGCTCAGCTGGTTAGAGCACTGGATTGTGGATCCAGGGGTCGCGGGTTCGAGTCCCGTCTTTCACCCTTTATGCCCGTGTAGCGTTCCTTCGACTACGCTCAGGACAGGTGTGCGTATTTCGTTCCGGACTGCATTGTTATCAATCGAATGGCGAGATGTAATCACCGTGCTTGTTGCCGGCGGTCTTGAGGCGTTTGCGAACTTCGGCGAAGGTATCAAAGAGTATCCGGGGCGTGTCGGAGACCTTTTCTCTGTAAATTTTCTCAACGCGGTCGAGCTTGGCCAGGTTCTCTGGTATCCGAATCGTAAATTGCCGGACGTAGTCAGCCCGGCTGTATTCTTGGCTGAGATGTTCTTTGAAAAGCTTCGCCAGGTCTTCATATTTCGGTATTAAACCGGTCGGAGTTTCAATGGCATCAACGTCGCCGTTTACACGAAGTTCGGCCCACAGTATCCAGACCTTTTTGTCGGCCATACCGTTTAGGTATTTGCCGTCTTTGTCCCTGAGGAAGTAATTGACCGAGAAAATCAAAGGCGGATTGTCGATTGTTTTGGCGAAATCCAGATTGTTCTGGATGTATTGCCCCAGCGGTATCGAGAGAAAATCGAGGTTGGACATTAAATTGAATGTTCTGACGCCCTCTTTGCCCAGTGTAGCGGCGGTGGTTTCCGACTCAATAGCAGCGCCTTTTATGATAATGCCCTCGGTCCAGTTAAAGGCCTGCTCAACAGGAACCCAGGTATCACTATCACGTCCGCCATAAACGATTCCGCCGACCGGCACACCATTCGGGTCATCGATTAACGGGTCGCGATTACTAAGGTCCGGGATGTTCAGGCAGTATCGTGCGTTTTTGTGCGAAGCGGTAATCTCATTGCCGTCAGCGTCTTTTTTGCCTTTGTGCCACTTGCCCGAATGGTTAATACCTTCGGTTGGCAGCTCGCTGCCCATACCCAGCCAGTGCGGTCTCTTTTTGTCATCAATTAAGATGTTGGAGAAGATTACCTCGCAGGGACTCGTCAGGGCCTCATAGATTACCGGGTCATCTTCAGTATTGACGTCGCGAATGATGCCGAAAATACCTTTCTCAACATTTACACAGTGGACTTTGCCATCTCTTTTGCGCAGGTAGGCGATGTCGTCGCCGACAATGGTCTGGCCCGGCAGCATTGACGTTGAAGTTTTTCCGCAGGCCGACGGAAATGCGCCGGTAAAATAAGTTACACGCCCGCCTGGGCCGTGGGCGCCCATAACGAACATATGCTCGGCAAGCCAGCCCTGCTTAGAACCCTTATTGATAGCCAGTCGCAAAGCCAATTTTTTCAGTCCTATTGTGTTGCCGCCATACTGGGTGTTGACGCTGTAAACAAGATTTTCTTCGAGGTCGATGTAGATGCGGCGCTTGTCGA
>CAYYFT010000241.1:0-2633 GCA_964471015.1 uncultured Pirellulales bacterium
CATTTGGAAATGGAACAGGTCCAGCCGGTATGGGTCCGATGACTGGAAGAGCCGCCGGTTTCTGTGCGGGGTATCCAGTGCCGGGGTATATGAACCCTGTTGCAGGTAGAGCCGGTTTCTACGATCCCGGTGCTCCGGCATTCGGAGCCTATGGTGCCGGCTATGGAACGCCTTATGGTAGCTGGGGCAGAGGCCAAGGTTTTGGACGAGGCTTTGGCAGAGGTTTCGGTCGAGGCTGGGGCCGCGGCAGAGGCCGGCGGTTTTGGTAGTAAGTTCAAGTCAGCACTTAATTGCAGAAAGGAGTTGATATTATGCCAAGAGGAGATGGAACAGGGCCGGGCGGTCAGGGACCGGGTAGCGGCCGAGGTATGGGACGAGGGCAAGGCCAGGGTAGAGGCCGAATGGGTGGACCGTTTGCCGCAGGACCGGGTGGAAATTGTGTCTGTCCAAACTGCGGAGCAACGGCTGCTCATGCTGCCGGACAGCCTTGTAATGCAAAAAGCTGTCCTAAATGTGGAACAAAGATGGCAAGAGGTTAACATTTTTTTGAAAGGAGAATTACTATGCCAAGTGGAGATGGAACAGGTCCTGGTGGTATGGGACCAATGACAGGTAGAGCTGCCGGTTTTTGTGCGGGCTACCCAGCTCCGGGTTATATGAATCCTGTTGGTGGACGTGGATATGGTGGCTGGGGTCGAGGTGGTGGCCGAGGCCGCGGATTTGGACGTGGTTTCGGCTGGGCAAGAGCAGGGTATGGCTATCCTGCCTGGGGCGGCGCTGCGAACCCATACGCTTATGGCGGAGCACCGTTTGCTCCAACAATGACAGCTGAGAACGAGCTTGCCAGCCTGAAACAACAGGCCGAGTACTTCGAGGATTCGCTCGGTGAAATAAAAAAGCGCATCGAGCAGCTCGAAACAGAAAGCAAAAAGTAACAATTAGCTTAAGTCTCAGAGAGTGGGTACAGAGTATCTATGCGCTCGTCCTTTGCTCTGAGAAGGAGACCAAACAATGCCAATATTTGAGTATAAGTGTAAGAAATGCGGGCATATAACCGAATTTCTGGAAAAAAGCAGCAGCCCTCGTAAACACATCTGCGAACAGTGCAAAAGTCCAGACTTGCAAAAGCTATTGTCAACTTTTGCCGCAGGGCACAGCAGCAGTTCAACATCGCAGAGCAATGATTCCTGCCCCACCGGCACTTGTCCACTGTCTTAGAAAGGGTAAATTATGAAAATTGCAGTAACGTCAACAGGAGCTACTCTCGACGACAATGTGGAGGCTCGGTTTGGTCGGTGTCCCTATTTTTTGATCATTGACACCGACACAATGCAGTTAGAGGCGATTGAAAATCCTAATATTGCCCTTGGTGGTGGTGCGGGAGTACAATCCGCTCAGTTGATGTCGCAAAAAGGCGTAACAACTGTATTGACCGGCAATTGCGGTCCCAACGCCTTTAGCGTCTTCGGCCAAGCAGGCATACAAGTCATCGTCGGTGTCAGCGGGTCTGCCCGCAATGCCGTTGAACAATTCAAATCAGGAGGTTTTGCTGCTACTTCGGGGCCGAGTGTTGAAAGTCATTTTGGAGTGAATACATCACCGGCAGACCCGACAACAACTGAACAGCCAGAAACTAACCCGATGGGTCAAGCTCCAGGTACAGGAATGGGTTTTGGTATGGGCGGCGGCAGAGGCATGGGTCGAGGTATGGGTCGAGGTGGTGGAATGGGGCGTGGTATGGGCCGAGGCATGGGTAGAGGTGGCGGAATGGGTCGCGGTATGGGTATGGCAGGCCCGATGGGTATGCCTTTGGCTGGCCCGGCAGCAGGTTTTCCGGAAGATGCCGGACTGCAAAACACTGAGCAGGAATTGGCTGCCCTAAAGCAGCAGGCAGAACTGCTTGAACAGCAAAAGCGCCAGCTAAACAACAGAATAGCTCAGCTTGAAAGCAGCCGTAAAGCTGTCGCGGTCGTTGATTCTGAAAAGTGTACAGGCTGCGGTATCTGCGCCGATGTATGTCCGGTAAACGCCATTAAGGTTAATGGACAAGCGGTTGTGCAACCAGAGATTTGTACCGGTTGTGGCGAGTGTGTATCTCAGTGCCCAACCAACGCCATTATACTTACACAGCCAAAGAAAGGGTGAATAATTTTGTCGATAAACCGGTATCGTCCACTAAAACTACGCTGAAATAATTTTAGGACGTCCAACCTACCATTAAAAGACTACTGTTTTTCAGCAAGGCAAGCTGACCAATAGATAATTAAATTGCCGTAAGCAAAATTACCTCAAAGAAAAGCACAATAATAACAATGTTTAGGAAGATAATAAAAAACTTTGGTCCAGAGTGGGGGGCCGCGGTTATGGGGACAGCAGCGATATGTATTACTATGCAGCTTTCATCAGAAGTTGCCCGACCGTTTTCTTCCTTTTTGTATGTAGGTTTAGGTTTTTATCTATTAGCTACAGTAATGTTTATTGCATTTTTAATCCCCTGGACGCTTAGATTTTTTATGTATCCAGATATATTGAATAATTTTGTTTACAGAAAATAAAGTATTAATTGTTATAAATTGAAGAGGTTTTACAAATGGTAAATTTTATTTTAGGAGTAGGTACTGCAGTTGTATTCT
>CAYYFT010000242.1:0-2602 GCA_964471015.1 uncultured Pirellulales bacterium
ATATAGGCCCTCGCGCAGCATAACACTTGCAGTTCCAGCCCCTGCTACCGTGCTAAACAAGCCAAATGCAAATAAAAACATAATTGTCACAATTTTCAACTTTTCCATAATCGTTCTCCTTTCAAAAAATACTTGCAATAAAACGGTTACTACGGCAAGTATTATTCTAAATTACAAATGTTACCTTTTTGTTACGATATTGTCCTTCTTTTATTTTTTTAACAGTCTTTTTTCATTATCCGGAGTCGACTCGATCTCGATAAAGAAGCCAAAGAATGAGGATCTCACCGAGAGCTATGAGGACAATCTAAAATGTGGGTTACAAAAATCGGGGCGACAGGACTCGAACCTGCGACCCCTTGCACCCCATGCAAGTGCGCTAGCCAAACTGCGCCACGCCCCGTATTAACAATCGTATTCTAACACAATCTGGTTTAAATACATAAATAAAAAATGCCAGTATGGTTATAATCTACCTTTGCACCGCCAGCTTTATACCGGCTAATAACTCTTTGTCGGTGCGGCTCATCGATTCGGATTTGCCGAATAGCTGGTTTCTGTCTAAAACTTCCGGCTTGTAATCGTAATATCTCTGCACCGCTTCGATTCCGCCTTCGGCGGCACCGGTGGTTTTGTATTCACCATCTGAAAGCCAGGTGCTTATCTCATCATCGTACTCGGCAGGATAAATCAGAGCTGTCACAAATTTATTATCATTGTATTTAGCCAGATGCATCTTGGCTCGGCAGGGCGGTATAGTCTTAACAGCTAAATTAACCAGGCCTTTGAAATCCCGGCTGGCGCATTCGAGGTCGCTCGAGTAGAAGAACATCCCTGCCTCAAGCTGGAAAATCTCTGCTCGCATACCTTTTAGCTCAAGCTTTCCATCGGGGTATGCTTTGTGTATTTTGTAGGCCTTGCAATTTTTGTGCTCTTCACTCTCGAAAAGCTCAGCGACTTCTTCGGCGGTAAAGCCGACGCCTGTATGCTCGCCAAAATCGAAAATGTATAGGCCAACATACTTTTTGGGATTCTGTAATTGAGGTAACTTCATCGATTTTACTTTAATCGCAGCATTAAGGTTTTTTCTTTAGTTTTAGTATTCTGAATTTTCGTTTGCCGACTTGAACAACCATACCACCAGCAGGTGTAATTTCCTCATTCGGGTCATTGATTTTTTTGCCGTCAATACTCACAGCCGATTGCTTTATCATTCGTTTCGCCTCGCTGCTGCTTGGCACGAGTTTGCAATTCACCAGCAGTTTGCTTGCCATAATCGGCCCAGCAGCTATTTCAACTTCCGGTATATCATCAGGAAGTTGGCCCTGCGCGAAAACCTTATCGAATTCGGCAGCAGCGGCCTGAGCGGTTGCATCATCGTAAAATTCCGATACGATTGTTTTAGCTAACAGGACTTTTGCTTCTTTTGGATGCGTTATATCGGGGTTGACAAGTTCAGTTATCCTTTTGGTCGACAGGTCGGTCAGAAGCGTAAAATAATTTTCCATCATCTCATCGGAAATACTCATAACCTTTCCGAACATGTCATTTGGCTCATCGGTTACGCCGATGTAATTGCCTTTTGATTTGCTCATTTTCTCCTTGCCATCGAGGCCGACGAGTATCGGCATAGTGATTACGACCTGCGGCGTTTGGCCGTATGCGCGCTGGATGTCTCGGCCGATTAGGTTGTTGAATGTCTGGTCTGTGCCTCCCAGCTCTACGTCGCTTTCTACCACGACCGAATCGTAGCCCTGCATAAGAGGGTACAGAAATTCATAAATACTTATGGGGTTGCCATTTTTGTATCGCAATTCGAAAGTGCCTCTCTCAAGCATACGAGCAACAGTCATATTGCTTGTCAGCTTAATAATGTCGGCTAACTTCAGGTCTGAGAGCCACTCGCTGTTATAACGTACCTCGAGTTTTTCTTTTGAAGTGTCTAAGATTTTCCCTGCCTGTTGGAAATATGTTTTTGCATTCTCTTTGATTTGCTGCGGTGTGAGCATTGGCCTGGTTGTGTCCTGCCCTGAAGGGTCGCCAATTTGTGCGGTGTAGTCGCCAATTATCAGGACCGCTTTATGGCCAAGGTCCTGGAACTGGCGCATCTTTCGAAGTACCACGGTATGGCCGAGGTGTATATCCGGGCTGGTCGGGTCCAGGCCGAGTTTGATTCGGAGCTGCCTGCCTTTTTTGGCTGCATCAGTTAGCTTCTCAGCAAGTTCCTCCTCACGGAAAACCTCCACTGTCCCACGTTTCAGAGCCTCAATCTGTTCTGCAATTGTCTCTGCCATAGATTCTTCTTTGTAAATTAAAGATTTCTAAACAGCAAAATTATAAAATATGAGCTGAAAATAAGCAAGGATTGCCCAACAGGCATATTTAGCCTTGCGTTTTAACCGGGGTTCACTCTTTTGGTCTTGTTTTGCTTGATGTATGAAGCTACCGCAAAAGCATACGCAATAGCAGCGGCAACAAAGGAAGCAACACATATAGCTCTTACCTGTCTCTGGCTTATCAAATGCCATAATGGTTTTATCCTGCTCGGCCAGAATGCCTGCACTTCCCAGTGGTAAATTGCATCAATGCCAACGTGAAGCCA
>CAYYFT010000243.1:0-2591 GCA_964471015.1 uncultured Pirellulales bacterium
GCCGGCTCTGGCGACCCTGTCCGCCGTCAGCCCGAACATCCTCATTACAGATGCGACTCTATCGGTAATTTGAACCTGACGGGAAAAAGTCTTTGAAATGCTGTATGTCGGCATAGTTTCCTGTCCCCTGTCCGCTAAACGCTGTCCGCTATCTTTATAAGCCCCTGGATTTTCTTTAAGGTTTCGCGAACACAGTAGTAGGTGCAATTGCATTTTTTTGCGATTTTTTTCATCGACAGTCCCTCCAGAAAGTAATCCTTTGCGATGCCAAGCTCACTCTTGCTGAATTTGTCACGGTTTCGCAGGCATGTTATATATTCGCCGTTCATAAGTCGTCTCGTCACTTTATGTATTCTTCGTGCGATACTTGCCTCGTTGACGCCGACCAGCCGGGCCATTTGCCGAAAGCTATTACCGTTCTCTACATACATAGTCATCAGGACTTTGTCCTTGCCGGCAAGAAGACCGACCCTGCTGCGCAAAAGGTCAATCCTGTCACGATACTCGATTCGGGTCTTTATACTGCTCTGCGGGATGTTTTTATGGATTTTCTTCACGAAAAGCCCCCTTCCTTGGTTGATTGGGCTAATTTGGGTTAATTGACCGCCCCGTTTCAGGTTTGGTGGTTTTTGTGCCAGTTGGCTGATTATTTTGCCCGCCATCCAGGCATTTGTAAAACCCGTTTTGGCGCTTTTAAGGCAGATTTACGCACCAATGCCAATTACCTCTTAGCCAAGGCTGTTTTTAAGGCTTTGCTCCATTTGTCGTTGCTTCCGTACCAACTTGTTAGATATTAATATAACATTAACCGTATTTTAACAAAATACAGAACAAAAGTCAAGTGTTTTGTAAGGTTTATTGTAAATTTCCCGAAAAGTTTTCCGTTTATTGAACATTCTGTCTTCTAACCCCACTTTTTGGAAAAACCCGGTAGTCTGCTGGCGGACACCCAGCGGCTTTACTGAGCACGTCTCCGCCCGGGGACAAGCAAAGGCACGCTCGGCGTGCCAGAAATCCAGCGCTGCAATTATCATCGTTCAATGGCCTTTTCCTTGCTGAGTATCTTCTGACAGTTCACATAGGCATTGTGTTCATGCTCATACGCCTTCATCAGCAACCGGGAGATATTTCGTTGACCCCAGGCCGTCCAGACATCCAAACCGATTTAAAACCTGAAAAAAATTTGCATTTAACCCCCGACCGCCTATACTAAATCGTCAAAAGGATTCGTAGGATAAAAATGCCAGGAAGGATTCCCAAGGTAGTTGTGGTCGGCGGCACCTATGTGGATATAGTGATAAGGTGCGACCAGGTTCCCTCTGCCGGACAGTCTGTTACCGGCTCCGGGTTATCATACACAGCCACCGGCCCGGGACCGAATCAGGCAGCCGAGGCTGCCCTGTGTGGCTGCCAGGTGCATCTTATAAGCAAAGTCGGCGGTGACCCATTCGCCCAGATGGTCAAGGCAAGCCTGGCTGAGTTCGATATTAATACCGATTTCATTCACACCGCCGAAGCCAAGAATACAGGCATCGTTGCGACCCTCGTTAATGCCGAAGGTGAGAACGCCGTTCTTACATACACCGGTGCCAACAGCGCCCTACAACCGCAGGATATCAACTCCGTTGAGCGGATTATATCAGATGCCGATGTCTGTTTAATTCACGGTCAGTTGCCACAGGATACTGTCGCAACGGCCATTCGATGTGCTAAGGTGCACGGCGTCAAGGTCATTCTCAACCCCGCAAGGCCGATGGAGCAGCTCAGCCAGGAGAACAACGCTCTACCTATCGACTATTTTTCAGCCGATATCCTGATACCGAATCTTTGCGAAGCCGCTGACATCACCGACCATTCCGACGCTAACTTCCACACCGCCAAGCTCATCGGCTCTGATTTGGTCGCCCGCGGCGCCGATTCCGCCGTCATAACAATGGGCAAGCGAGGCTGTATGGTTATTGACAGAAACGGCGCCGACCACATCCCGGCTTTTGAAGTCGAGCTTGTTGACCAGACCGGCAGAGGTGATGCCTTTGCAGGAGCACTGGCCGCCTGTTGCGCCGTAGGTGACGATTTAAGAGAAGCGGTTAAATTTGCTTCAGCGGCAGGGGCCCTGGCATGCACGAAATTCGGTTCGATTGAGGCGCTGCCCCCAAAGGCCGAGATTATCGAGCTCCTGCAAAAAGAAGAGGCTTAGAGGTTCTCGCTCCACCTTAAAAACAATCACTTTGACAGAAAAGATGCCAAATTGAAAGGTCCTACGGCAGCTTCAGACGAGAGCTCAACTTGCCCAATGACGTAGACCCCGATAAGGTCGAGGCCTCGTGCAAAAACGGCGTGCTGACCATAACTCTGCCGAAATCCGAAAAGGAAAAAGCAGTCAAGGTCAAAGTTAAAGGACAATAGGCCTAGCTAATGAGGACACCAAAAGTGTGTTGCCTGGTTATCACTAACCGGGTAACGCACTTTTTTTATACCTTTCTCACGCCACGGCACAGGGGGCAAAATACCCTTTATTTATACTGTTATTTTGGTTTTTTTATCGGCAGGTCCAATAAAAAAGATAAAGTTTTTCGCATTTCTTTGCCGAA
>CAYYFT010000244.1:0-2567 GCA_964471015.1 uncultured Pirellulales bacterium
GTTGCTTCGTCTTTTATGGTCAGGCGGCTTTTGCTTAAGCCGTGCTCGGCAAATTGGCGGGGAATGAGATATTTTTTTGCGATATTAAGTTTCTCGTTTTCGGTATAGCCGGGCAGCTCAATAACTTCCATTCTGTCGCGCAGCGCCGGGGGGACGGGCTCGGTATAATTTGCCGTGCCGATGAACATAACGGTGGACAAATTAAAGGGCTGGTCAAGGTAATGGTCCGTAAAGCTGAAGTTTTGTTCCGGGTCGAGGACTTCAAGCAGTGCACTTGAAGGATCGCCCCTGAAATCGGCTCCGATTTTATCCAGCTCGTCGAGCATAAAGACGGGGTTTTTGCTCTGGCACTTTCTCAACTCCTGCAGAATTCGGCCTGGCAGGGCACCGATGTAAGTTCTTCGGTGTCCGCGAATATCGGCCTCGTCTCTTATTCCGCCGAGCGATATGCGGATAAATTTTCTTTCCATTGCTCGTGCGATGGATTGTCCGAGCGATGTTTTACCTACGCCCGGCGGGCCGACGAAACAAAGTATGGGGCTTTTACCTGTGGGGTTCAGCTTGCGGACGGCGAGAAATTCGAGGATGCGTTTTTTTACCTTGCGCAGGTCGTAGTGGTCGGCGTTTAGTATTCGCTCGGCCTTGTTGATATCCAGTTGGTCCTTTGTTTGTATGGACCAGGGCAGCTCGCAAACCCAGTCCAGGTATGTTCGGATGACGCTGTATTCGGGCGAAGCAGGTGGTATTTTGCTCAATCTGTCGAGTTCTCGAAGCGCCTCGGTCTCGACTTTTTTGGGCATTTTGGCTTTTTTGATATTTTTGTTGATTTGCTTTAGCTCTTCGGTTTGCAGGTCGCCCTTGCCAAGCTCGGATTGGATGGCCTTTAGTTGTTCCTGCAGGAAATATTCGCGCTGACTTTTGTCTACAGCTTCTCTTACACGGCCTTGAATTTTATGACTTAGCTCAAGGACTTCCAGCTGAGCTGCCAGAGCGGCGGATACTTTTTCAAGGCGTTTGGTGGCGTCAAGCTCCTCGAGCAATTGCTGTTTCTTGGCAATGTCGAGGCTAAGATTTGCCGCCAGAAAATCGGCTAAGGCGGAAGGATTTTCGATATTTTCCAGCAGCACAGACGCTTCTTCGGGGACATTTGGGCTTAATGCTATGACACGATTTGCCGTCTGGCGGACGCTGACTATGAGTGCCTGGAGCTTTTTGGTCATTTTTGTTTTGACGCTGAGCAGTTGGACTGCGGCCTTTAGATATGGCTCTGTGGCTATCGGCTTTACGATTTTGAAGCGGGCTACGCCGTGAACTATAATGTTAATCGAGCCCTGCGGTATTTTTATGAGTTTGAGGACAGAGGCGACGGTACCGACGGAGTAGATATCGTTGAAGTCCGGCTTGTCAGTTTCGGGGTTGTGTTGCGTGACAAGCCCTATGATAGATTCATTGGGTTTGATGTCGGCGAGCAGTTGTTTGCTTCTCTGGCGTCCAATTGCCAATGGTGTTACCGTCCCCGGATAGGCAACAGCATTTCGAATCGGCAAAATGCCGATTGTGTCCGGCAGTTTGAATACGTGGTTGTGCTCATGCGATTGGCTGGTTTCATTGAGCAAGTGGTACTCAAGGTTTACAGGGTCTTCCGGTATCATTTCAATCGGCCAACCGCCGTTAGAAGAAAACAGATTTTCTGGGTTGTTTGGCATATTGTCTATATCGGTTGTTTCTCGTACAAGATGTGATAATATACGATTTAGATTAAAAACTGAAAGCCAAAAATCACAGAAAAGTGCATAAGAACAAGAGGGAGCTTATGATTTATTCACTTATTTTTATTTTTTTGCTTATTCGATGGCTGAATGATAGCTTTGCAATGATTTTACGGCACTCGGAGCCGTTTTGTGGGCGGCGATGCCCTTTACGGCAGCAGCGGCGGCGGCTGTTGTGGTAATGTAAGGGACCTTGTATTTTATAGCTGCCTTGCGGATGTAAGAATCGTCGTATTTGCTTAACTTACCACTGGGGGTGTTGATGATTAGCTGAATCTCGGCGTTTTTAATGGCATCTACTATATTGGGTCTGCCCTCGTGCATTTTGAGGATATGTTCGGTTTTGACACCTCCCTCTGCCAGGAACTGATGAGTACCTTCGGTTGCCTTTATTTTGAAGCCGAGTTCGAAGAAGGCTTTGGCTATTTCAAGAACGGCGGGCTTGTCCCTGTCAACGACGGTTATCAGAACGGTACCCCCGGAAGGCAAGGACAGTTGTGTGGCTTCCTGTGCCTTGAAGAAGGCCAGTCCGTATGAATCTGCCATGCCCAACACTTCGCCGGTGGAGCGCATCTCCGGGCCGAGCAGCGGGTCGACCGTGTGGAACATATTAAACGGGAAGACAGATTCTTTTACGCCGAAGTGCGGGATTTTTCTTTGTTTTATGTCGAGGTCTGAGAGTTTTTTCCCGAGCATAAGCTGAGTAGCCAGCCGGGCCATCGAAATGCCGCAGACCTTGGAGACCAGCGGCACGGTACGCGAGGCACGTGGGTTGGCTTCGAGCACATAGACAACGTC
>CAYYFT010000245.1:0-2562 GCA_964471015.1 uncultured Pirellulales bacterium
TTGTCCATTGTCTCCTGCATAATCTGCGGCACAGCTAAATAGAATTTGTTCACCGCTTCTCTGCCCTGAAAGTAAACATCGGGATTTTGTGCTGTTCCGGAAATCTGAGGTCTGTCAGGCGATAGTGCCCTGGCCTTATGCTGAGCCACCAAATCTTCGTCAATCATCGCTCGCATATCATCGAAAGTCAACTCCTCGACCTTTTGAACTTCATGACTGGTCCTGAAACCATCAAAGAAATGTAAAAAAGGCACTCGTGAGGACAGTGTCACCTGCTGGGCAATGAGGGCAAAATCGCTGACTTCCTGAATATTACACGAACAAATAAAAGCAAAACCGGTCGCGCGACAAGCCATCACATCTGAATGGTCACCGAAAATCGAAAGCGCCTGACAGGCCAATGAACGAGCCGAGATGTGAAAGACGGTCGGCAACAGTTCCCCGGCTATCTTATACATATTGGGAATCATCAACAAAAGCCCCTGTGAAGCGGTAAAAGTTGTTGTTAAAGCACCTGTCACCAAAGCCCCATGGACAGCTCCTGCTGCGCCGCCTTCTGACTGCATCTCGGTAACAGACGGGACCGTCCCCCAGATATTAGTTTCGGCTTTTGCTGTTTTCGCATCGGCAATTTCGCCCATAGCTGAGCTGGGAGTAATCGGATATATTGCAATTACTTCGTTAGTAGCGTGCGCCACATAGGCCGCCGCCGTATTGCCGTCAATTGTAATCATTTTGCGCTTCATCTTTTCTCCACTTTGCTAAGATAACAAAAGTAAATAACTTAACAGACCCTGCCACTACAGCAGGCCTTCAAACCATATCTCAAGGACCCAATTTCGTAAAAAGATGACGAAATGAGAACCCCAAAGGAATTTTTATACAACTTTTTATTGGATTAAGCAATGTAAATTTCGCCAGAACTGAAAATCGCAACTATAAAATGAAAACCAACCCAGTTAGAAGCCGCTCGTTAGCTTCTAACTGGGCTAAAAGCTGTAAATTCCCGCCCCCATCCAATACCTACAATTATGTTCCAACCGCTGACAAAAAGGCCTCGATGTTTTCCGTTGAGACATCGGGGGGCATACCGCCGCCGCAGGAAATAATAATCCGACTCTTGTCCGCTACCGAATCAAGGGCGGCCTTGACACTGTTACGCACATCTTCGGGCGTCCCCATTGCAAGAACATCACGCGGGGGGATGTTTCCGAGCAGTGTGACCTTGTTACCTGTGAGCTTCTTCATCTGGTCTAAGCTGTGCTCGTAACTGAAATTGAACAAATTTATGCCGATTTCAGCCAGGTACGGAGCGCAAACCAAACCTGCAGCATCATTGTGGAAGAACTTGACTGCAACATCGAAGGCGCCGTAAATCTTCTCAAGATAAGGCTTGGCAGCCTGTTTAAAATCATCGTCACCAAGAAAACCGATTATGTCATCTAAAATTAAAATGCCGTCTATAGACGGAAAAGTTCCTATCTGCAGTTTTAACCAATCGATGATAAAATCCGTAACAATCTCAAGCAACTTTTGCGTTTCATCAGGATTGATTTTGATGGCCATAAGGAATTCAGTGCTGCCCATAAGGAATGTAGCGATGTTTAACGGGCCACGAGCAGTTGCAAACTTTATAGAGTGACCTTCATCGGTAATCTTGCTCTGGTAGTGCTTGAGGCGATTGATAACAAATGGCAGCATGCCGTCCTTTGACGGGTTGGGTTTAGTAATAGAGCCGGCAGAGGCTATATCTGTAATAATCTTGTGAGCAAACGGATGTCCGTTTTGCTCCCAGGAGCATTTGGCACCGAAGGCGGACGGCTCTGTGCACATGCCGAACTCGGCCCAGAAACCCGGTAAGAACATTGTCTGAGGAAAACGCTTCTCAGCTTTGAGATTCGAATCGAACCATAACTGCTCATCAGTGAAATAATCGAGAGCGGAGATTCCTGTCCAGCCAGGCAGCCAGGGACTATCGATAATAAAACCGGCAGGCAGAGGGTCAAAGACTTCGCCGTTTATCACACTTATTAGTTTTTCCCATTGCTCATCAGTCATTGGTCTTTACTCCTTAACGAGTCAAGAGTTTCGCTCAAATATCTACGGTGCATTTACTCAGCCCTCCGGAAGGGCGGGGTTTACGCACAATTTCACTATTCAAGGCCGAAAAAGTCAAGCCATTGTTCGGTTTCGCTTTCGCTAATGCCCTGGCGTTTCGCAAGCGGTTCTTTTACTTTCCTTTTGCGGCTTAATTGCTTTCGGACATCATCCCAGAAAACCTGCGACTTTACCGCTGTTGCTTTTCTTTTCCGAGCTGCATCTCGCAATCTTCTGTCACTGCTGACAATAGTCAATCTTTTTGGAGCCGTGCTTGCTTTTATCTTTTCCTCGATTACCGTGTCGGCGTCGCTGCGCAAGCCGGCGAAAAAGACCTCCAAATTGCTTATATTATCAAATCCGCCTTTGTCCCGAGGCCCCGTGCCGTCAAAGATAATCTCACCTTTTTCATCAATCAGTTTCAAATACCCGCTTATAATCCGGCACAACCGAACATCGCTGATT
>CAYYFT010000246.1:0-2544 GCA_964471015.1 uncultured Pirellulales bacterium
CAAAGCGGTATATGCCCCTCTCGAAGCGCATCCGGGGCACGACGCAAACCCTCAAGGTACATATCGATAGCATAATCAAAATTGTCCGTTTCCGCCACTTTTCGGGCTCTTTCGAAAAAAGCCTCAGCCTTAGCCGATAACTGACCATCATCTATCCCTTCCGGCACGGCTTCTAACCGATTCTCTTTCATAGTTTCCTCAACCGCTGAGAGGCGGTCAACATGGGTATTCACAATGTCAACCTGGTCACTTTTGCCTCCGGCAACAGTTAGCTTGGCTGAGAGGTTTTTAAACTCCGCCACCAAATCCCTATCCTCGGGTTTAAGTTTAACGGCACTTCGGCACGCAGCAGCCGCTCTGTCTAATTGACCAATCGCTGCGTATGAATCTTTTAACAAAAGATATATTTGTAAAGACGGTTTTTTGGCATTATTATTTGCCAGGAATACCAAATCGGCAATCCATTTAGCCGTCTCCTTGTAACCACCTGCTGCCGCAGCTTTTAGTATTGCCTCGGCATACGGCAGATGGCCGGGGTCCTTTGCGAGAAGGTATTCGGCACCGAGCATCTGCTCAAGAGCTGTTTCACTTCCCAATCGTTCTGTTACTTCTGCCGCCGAAGGCTTTGGGCCACCTACTCTCTGCCGCTGAAGCGCCAATTCACGAAGTTTTATATGGCCGTCCTGCACCGCATCCGGCACGCAACGAAGACCATCAATATACATGTCGATAGCGAAATCGTAATCACTCCTCTCCGCTGCTTCCCGAGCTCTTTCAAAAAAATCCCTGGCCTTAGCCAACACCTGACTAATATCTTTCTCTGGCATAAATTTTAACCGATTCCCTTTTCCCGACGCGTTTTTAAACCATTTATCCTAACCTCCGGCTCAAATTTGTCAATAAATAAATACTCGTATAAAAAGTAAGGTTATGCTGTATAAGAGGCTCCAAATACGAAAGAGACCTTTGGCAACGGCTCCCATTAGCAAGAGCCCCAACTCCGAAATAATCCGAACAAAAATGGTTTAGGGGAAAAACCAATATGATAACAGCCTCTGAGCAGTATGACCCGTAGATTTATGAGCTTATAGGACGGGAAAAACACACCGAGGCGGCCTAATCCGCCCTATCCTCTATTCTGATACCTACATATACAACCGTAAAGGGGGGCTCCCAATTCATAAAAAACATCGATTTTTCAGAACATTCCCCGCTTGTTTTGTTTGATTCTCGAGCAAAAAATGACGATACCAACCATGCACGACATATTGTAAAGCTCTGAGACATAGAAAATGAAAAATAGAAAAGGCTTTACACTGATTGAGTTGATGGTGGTTGTTCTCATCGTCAGCATCCTCGCTGCGGTGGCGCTTCCGCTTATGCGAGGCCGCATCGATTCCGCCAAGTGGTCCGAAGGAAGAGCAATGATGGGAACCATAGCAACCGCTATACGCCAATATCACGCTAACGTGGGAACAGCAGGCGCACCACCAACAAGTCTATGGATTGGTGACCCCTGCAACCTTGGCTTTAATACTAATGACTTAGATGGTTCCTATTTCGATAGTGACCGCTTTAGTTTTGAAGTAACAAATATGAATCCGTTGACGTTTACCATTACTGCCAAGCATCCATCTCTGGACCCAGGTGGATACACACTGGACCAGGACGGCCATTTCGAGGAAATTGAGTAAAAAGGCCTTCCTCTCTATTCGCACAGCAGCAGCCTTTTCGCTTAAAACCGATATTAGTTTCCTCCAAAATCAGAAAAATTAGGCCGCTACAGGATAAATACTTGTATAAAAAGTAAGGTCATGCTATAAAAGGCCCCAAACGCAAAAGAGGCCTTTGGTGATGGTTCCCATTGGCTAAAGCTAAATTTTGCAATATGTCACAAAACGGGAACTCGAACTCCAAAACAACCCGAACAAAAATGGTCTAAGGAGAAACTAACATGGTAACAGCCCTTGAACAGTATGACCCACAGATTTATGAGCTTATAAGACAGGAAAAGGCACGCCAGAGCGGCTGTATTCGACTCATCCCCTCGGAAAACTACGTATCCAGGGCCGTGATGGAAGCCAGTGGAAGCTGCCTTACAAACAAATACTCTGAAGGTTATCCCGGAAAACGATACTACGAAGGCCAGCAGGTTACTGACCTTATCGAAACAGTGGCTCGGGAACGTGCCAAAAAATTATTCAAAGCCGACTACGCAAACGTCCAGTCATATTCCGGTTCGGTAGCCAACCTCGCAGCGTATCTCTCATTAATTAAGCCGGGCGATACTATTATGGGCCTGTCTCTGCCTCACGGCGGACACCTCACACACGGCTGGAAGGTCTCTGTAACAAGCAGAATATTTAATTCCGTTCGATACACGGTCGACCCCCATACCGGCAGACTCGACTACAACCAAATTGAGGAGCTCGCAAAAAAACACAAACCAAAAATCATCATCTCCGGCGCAACGGCATATCCAAGAGAAATTGATTTTGAAATATTCGGCCAAATCGCAAAAAAAGTAGGTGCCTACCACGTCAG
>CAYYFT010000247.1:0-2537 GCA_964471015.1 uncultured Pirellulales bacterium
ACGAATAACGGTTTTGCAAACCGTCGCCTTAGGCCACTTGGCTACGCCGCCAGCTTGAAATTTCGCTCATTTTACGTGCAATCAGCCGGTTTTACAATAAAAACACCACTGAGAATCGGGAGATTTTTTTGCAACATTTTTATTCGAATGAGCGTCTATATTAATAGAAAAGTTGGCGATGAGGGTGTGCCCTTTTGGGTTTTTTTAGCACGTAAGTTATTGAATTTAAGGGTCTTACTGAAACCCCCTGGTATAAAATCCGCAACTAATGTGCAAGGTTGTTGCTGCCAGCGGATATCTTAACCGGTTTTTTAGCTTTTTTTTCATAACCTTTTATTGTATAATGATATAGATACAGACTGCGATGTCGTATAAGTGGGGAATGTAATGGAGAAGGGGTTTATGTTTTGTGATTTTAGGCTGGCTGTGTTGTTATGTTGTGGGTTATGCGCCGCTGTTATATTCGGTATAGCCGGTGCGTGCAGCCCTGAGCACTACAAAGCTGAAGCCGATAAAGAAGTATACAGGATTATCGACCACAAATGGCAGGACAGCTTTGGCCAAAAGGTAAATTATACAATCGGTGACGTACCGCCATCACCAAATGATGTGCAAATTGAAAAAGCGGTGCCGCCATCCGGCGTTATAAATCTTGCACAGGCGGCCGCAATGGCCACCGCCCACAATCGGGACTATCAAGAGCAAAAAGAAGAGCTTTACCTGATGGCGCTTGATTTAACTCTGGAACGGCATCAGTTTGCAGCGCAATGGTTTGGAACTTTTGACGGCACATACACCAGAGACAGCGAGGACGAGACATTGAAATACGAAGGCGGTCTTGGGTTTGAGCAGTTATTGGCCGATGGAGCCCAAATCAGTGTGAATATAGCGTACGACTGGCTGCGTTACCTTACCGGAGACCCACGGGCCTCAATTGGTTCGGTTCTGACCGCCAGCATAACCCAGCCATTGCTGCGGGGTGCCGGCCGAAGAATAGCCCAGGAGAACCTAACTCAGGCTGAGCGGAATGCTTTATATCAGATACGTTCGTTCAGCCGCTATCGCAAGGAGTTTGTAGTTTCGGTCGTAAACGACTATTATCGCGTTTTGCAACGAAGAGATGCGGTAACAAATGCCGAGAACAACTATAAAAGGCGGGTTGAATCAAGACAGCGTCTGGAGATGGAGGCTGATGCCGGACGTACGAATCGCTTCGAAGTTGACCAGGCAGAACAGCGTGAACTGGCCGCGATGGATAGCTACGTGCGGGCCCAGCAAAATTATCAGCAGGAGCTTGATAGATTCAAGATAAGGTTAGCTTTGCCAACCGACGCTAACGTAGAGCTGGACCAGAGTGAATTAAAAGCATTAGAGAATGTCGGGATAAGCCCGCCCGATTATACAGCGGACACAGCGGTTGAGACGGCGCTACTTCGACGTCTGGATTTAGCTACCAGCATGGACAGGATTGACGACGCATTGCGTAAGGTTATGGTAGCGGCAGATGGTCTTGGTGCTGATTTAAATCTGACCGGCGGCATGAACGTAGGTTCTACCGAAGATACTGATTATAGCAGATTACAATTTCACCGGGGTACTTACGAAATGGGTTTTGAAGCCAGCTTGCCTTTAGACCGGAAAGAAGAACGTAATGTGTATCGCACAGCACTAATAGCCCTGGAACAGCAGCAGCGACAATATGAAAATGATGCAGACACAGTTAAACTGGAGGTGCGCCAGGTGTATCGTGACCTTGAGCAGACGGCAGAAAGCTACCGCATTCAAAAAAACAGTTTAGATTTAGCTCAGAAGCGAGTTGAGAGCACCACGCTGTTGCTCGAAGCCGGACGGCTGACCACTCGGGATTTGCTGGAATCACAAGATGCTCTGTTAGAAGCTCAAAACAATGTTACCGCTGCTTTGGTGGACCATGCGATTGCGAAATTAAGCTTTTTCAGAGACATTGGTATCCTGCAGGTCAGGCCGGACGGAATGTGGGTAAAATAAAGGAACCAACCGGACCCGCTTCGACTGCTCAGCGAGGCGAGATAGTTAATGAAAGCAAACAGCGTAGAACAGCAAGATAACAAGGGGGCGAAACGGCTTCGCAGGCTCTTGATTTTTGCAATTGTAGTTGCAGCCATAGGTATATTTGCGTCTTTGTGGTGGATATCCAGAGGAACCGGTGGTTCTTCGGAAGAATTAGGAACTTTCACGGTGCGTCGTGGTGATTTGCCTATCACCGTGACCGAAAGCGGCGATATCAAGGCGATTAATTCAACGGATATTAAGTCTGAAGTTGAAGGGCGAACCATAATAATCAGCATTGTCGATGAGGGAACAGCCATCACGCCGGAGGATGTAAACAATGGAAAAATACTTGTTGAGCTGGATTCCTCGGACATAAAGGAGAGACTGACACAACAGGAAATTAAGTTTTCAAATGAGGAGGCAAGCTATACCGAGGCGAAAGAGTCGCTTGATATCCAGATAAAACAAAATGACAGCGACATCAAGGGCGGTGAGTTGAAAGTCAG
>CAYYFT010000248.1:0-1071 GCA_964471015.1 uncultured Pirellulales bacterium
TTTGGTATTTTGGATGTATCCCTTTTTTCATAAATAAAGTGCTCCCAAAACCTAAAACAAAGGATTCTAACAATATTGGAAGATTTTGCAATAGAAATTTTTTGCAATTAACAGCTTTCATCCGCTTTGCCGGAGTAAGTTTATATCTATTATTGGACGAGGGCGAGATGCGAAAACCGGTTTTTCATTAAAATCAAGGTTACCTGCCCAGGAAAATACTGCAATTTTTTGGAAAGCATGAAGCTCCGTATGTTTTTAATCGATAATAATACATATGCTTTACATAGAGGGGCACGCTTTATAGACCGTAGATGGAGATAGCATAATGCGGATTAGATACGTTGTTTCAACGATGCTTTTTTGGGGGCGGGAGAATTACCTTTCTTTCGAGCAGGAATGCCAGTTCTTAAGGTCTATGGGCTTCGGCGTGGAGTTATGGCCCAATATGAAAGGTGAAAGTAACTGCCGTTATGAGAGGCGTAATTGGCCCAGACTCGCCGCTGCTACTGAGGGTATGCTGGTCTCGATGCATTCTCGCAACGATGAGCCGACGTTGAAGCAATGGGATGAGCAAATCGAATGCGCCAAGCTGCTTGAGGCAAATATTGTGACCGATTTGCAAAGTTTAGGTATTCCGGATGGCCCGGAGCTTGACGGCTGTGCTTTTGCCGGAGAGGTAGTCAGGCTGGCCGAACTCAATGAAGTGAAGTTGTGCTTCGAAACCGGCCGGTTATCGACGCTCAAGCAGGTCGGTGAAAAGTTTGAGTCCGTTAGGTATTGCTTCGATACCGGCTGCGTTAATCTGGACCCTGATTTTGGCTTCAAGCAGTATGTGGATGAGTTGGGTGAAAGGGTGGCCCATTTGCATCTGACTGACAATTACGGCCAGACGGACAACCATGAGCCGCCCGGCTTGCGTGGTGGTATAGCCCGTGAGAATTGGGACTACCTCTTAGACGCTTTAGGCAAATACGACAATGATGTAATCGGTTCATTTGAGATGTGTCCATCTATGCCTGCTGTGATGCTGCGGCAGGCCAGCGAGTTTTTGTTTGATACATTGAAATGGCC
>CAYYFT010000248.1:1171-2499 GCA_964471015.1 uncultured Pirellulales bacterium
GCCTGTTTTAGCTGCTCTTCTGTTGGCAGGGTCGTATATGTTTCGCCTCTTGGGCCGATATAAACAACGCCTTGCTTTCTCAGCCTTACAGGGGTAATAGAACCGTTGCTGTTGGTAACATTGATGGTAACGACGTTCATTTCCTGGCGAAGGCTGTCCATTTCGGCTTTTGTTTCGGCTCTTGCTTTTTTCTTGTCCTGCTCACTGCCGATCATATAGCCACCTGCGGCGCCTACTCCAGCTCCAATCAAGGTTGATTCCGTATCATGGCCTATTGCCTGGCCGATACCAGCACCGGCCGCTGTGCCAATAAGAGCGCCTGTTTGTGCATCGCTCTCACAACCGGTAACAAGTGCCAGGCCCAGACTCACAACGACTACCGTTAGAATTGTTCCAAAACCTTTGACCATTTTACACCTCCATTATCTTTTCTCTCTATAAAGTATGAAATCCGAAATTCCTTTCTGTCAACTTTCTGCGTTTATTTTACTATCGGTTGAACGAAGTAATCAAGTAAATAATTCTTTAATCTTGTAAATAGGGGTTGTAGCGGTTATATTTTTATCGGCTTATTACTATTTGCGGTAAGGATTTAAGGAAGCCGAAATGAGACCTAAACTGGTGGTTGTTGGCGCTGCCGGCCGGATGGGCAAACGTATCTTGTCATTGGCTGTGGACGCTGGCCAATTCGATATTATCGGGGCAGTCGAGAAATCGGACCATGCTGACATCGGCAAAGACGCCGGTCTTGTGGCGTCAGCAGGGCCGATAAATGTTAAGCTGGGTAGCGCCTACCCAGCCGATGCCGATGTGGCAATCGACTTCTCGCAACCTGTAGCGGCGGATAAAACTATCAATTACTGCCTTGAAAGTGGCACGGCGTTGGTTTTGGGCACTACCGGTCTGACTGAGAAACAGCGTGAAAAGGTAAAGACTGCTTCGGCGAAAATCCCCGTTATATATGGAACTAATATGAGTGTGGGGATGAACGTTTTGTTCTCGCTGGTTGGTGAGCTCGCTCTGATGCTCGGCGACGAGTATGATACAGAGATAATCGAGCAGCACCATCGCTTCAAAAAAGACGCTCCAAGCGGTTCGGCTATTGTCTTGGCCGAGAGTATCTGCAAAGCAACCGGCAAGAAATTCCCTGATTGCCTTGTTCACGGCAGAAGTGGAAAAGACGCTCTCAGGCAAAAAGGCACTATCGGCATACACGCCGTCCGCGCAGGTGACATTACCGGTGTTCATTCGGTAATCTTTAGCACGCTTGGCGAAACGATAACCTTGAGTCATACCGCACATAGCAGAGATGGTTTTGCACGGGGGGC
>CAYYFT010000249.1:0-2487 GCA_964471015.1 uncultured Pirellulales bacterium
TAGAGTCGCGGACTTCGAATCCGAAGGTTGCAGGTTCGAGTCCTGCCGGGCGCGTCCATATTGGTCGTCAATGTTAGGTGCTGACAAAACTTTTTCTCCTATGCCAAAGTGGTTATTTGTAACGACTTTTAGATAAAGGAGTTACGAACTTTGATAAATTTATCAAAGATGGCCTAAGGCAAAGCCGGAAAGCTTAGTTAAGAAAGCTGCTGTTCGCGAGGAACTTACTTGGGGCTGAATTTTCTGTGGTAGTCCAAAGGGCTCATTCCCTTTTGTTGCTTGAAGTAACGAGATATATTATTAGTTGCATAGGGATATCCCAATAACTTTGCAATCTGGGATATGGATAGATTTGTGCTGATGAGCATATTAGCCATCTGATTAACTCGAGTGTATTTGATTTCTTCATGAACCGAGTGGGCGAGCGCTTTGCGGAAATGCTGCTCGAGCGCTCTGCGTGATAGGCCGACGGCCTGTGCAACATCGCCGACCTGAATCATCTTTCTGGAATTTCTACGAATAAAGCTGACGGCCTCAGCAACAACCTTGTCTTCTATGGCCGTAATGTCCGTTGATTGTCTGGTTACGACGTGCAGGGGCAGGATGGTGACTTCTTTTTCATTTTTGGCTATTTTTTGGCCTCTCATCAGCTTATCGAGGACTTTTGCAGCTTCGTAGCCGGCTCTTTCGGTGCTTAAAGTAATGCTCGATAACTGTGGATAAGAGAAATTGCAGATTAATTCGTCGTTGTCGACGCCGAGGATAGCAACCTCGTCTGGGACTTTGAATTCTGCGATTTTGCAGGCCGCCAAGACATCCTGAGCACGGTCGTCATTACAAGTCATTAAAGCAAGAGGCTTTAGCAGAGATTTGAGCCAATCAGCGATGAGGGGCTGCTCTTTGGCGGATTTGTGCAGGTGCTTTGCGAGGGGCTGGTGGTAGATGGAGGTCTTGAAACCGGTCTCGGCGAGGGTGCGTTTGAAGCCGTCACACTTCTGCTGAGACCAAATCATATCATCGAAGCCGCAGAAGGCAAAATGTTTAAAACCGCGTTTCACAAAATATTCGGCGGCCATACGGCCAACGCCGGCTTCATCAGTGAATAAGCGATATGCTTTTCGTTTTGGTTTGTCAAGGCCGCAAATGACTGCTGGGATGTCGAGTTTAACGATTGTATCGATGAAATCACTGTCCCAGGTGTGCGCCATAACACCGTCGGCATCGAGACCCTTGAGCCATTTGTGGGTTTTTTCTCCGCCCTGTCTGTAGAATTCGGGCTTCATATAGTAGAGCCAAGGGCCGTGAAGGTTAGAATACTGGATAATGCCGTGGAGCAGGCCTCGGCCGAAGCTTCTTGAACGTTCGATGAGCAATATGACTTTGGGAATTTTTAACATAATTCGTTTTTACTATACCTTTCTCTGTTGTACCTGCAAGGAATATGCGCAAAATGACGTAACTTTTGCGCAAAATAAAGTAGAATTTAAGGCTGAAATCGATTATAATAATAATATGTCATAACAAGTGTGCTGTATGTAAGTTAATGCTTTTAGGAGGATAGCTCTGCACGCCGCTTTTTTAAGAGGGTTAGTCTCCTTATCAAGCAGGAGAATAGCATGCCAGGTAGAAGTTAAAGAGGAAGGTGTTTATTGGTGTGTAGCCAAAAAGCAAATAGTCATTCATTAATAATTATGGTCTAATTTTTTAAGGAGGAATATCATGTCTAATAAATTTCTGTTTTTAATCTCTCTTGTTTTGGCGCTGTCTCTGGCGTCCGCCGGTTACGGCGACAGCCCCATCTTCAAGCTGGACTTTGACGAAGCGGACGACGTAAACACCGAGCCTGGCTTTACCAGCTTTCTGCTCACAGACAGCGGCAGCGAAGTAAATGGTGTTATAATTGACCTTGGCGGTAATCTTGACTCACGCCGGCGTCCCGACCCCAATAGCAATAACGACCCAGAGTTTCCTATTCCTATAGTGCAAGAGGAGATGTATCGTGATTTTATCTTTGGGATATCTCCGAGCGGAATTGATATCACACTATGGGGGCTGGGAGCCGGTCGAGAGTGTAAGATATACATCTACGCATACGATGACGGATCCTCAGGCCGCCATGTCGCGAACTGGACAGCCAACGGCGAATATCTCCTTACGACCGATTTCACGGGTGACGATAGTTCGCTTTGGCCTTACGATCCCGACTGGTTCGTCTCTACCGCCCTTTACTACGACTTTAACGGGATAGCCCATGCAGATGAATTTGGTAGCATCTTCCTGACCTGTACTATTGACCCATGCAGTGAGGCTATCTTCGCTTTTGTCAACGCCCTGGTGGTGATTCCGTATGGCGATTACAACAATGTAGAAGAGGCCCACCGTCCGCAACCGATTGATGGGCAAGAAGAGGTGCCCCCAGATGTGGTCCTTAGCTGGAGACCGGGAGCATATGTTGACGAACACGATGTATATTTCGGCACCGATTTT
>CAYYFT010000250.1:0-2356 GCA_964471015.1 uncultured Pirellulales bacterium
CGGCTGAAATTAACTCTGGATACATTCGTTGTCGGCTCGTCGAACGAGCTGGCCCACAACGCCGCAAAAGCGGTCGTCAGAGAACAACAAAGTCCTTTTAATCCGCTGTTTATTCACGGAGGATACGGGGTCGGGAAAACTCATCTGCTGCAAGGGATATGCAATGCGGTGAGCAAAAGCCGGCCTCAAACTAATTGGCTCTATCTGTCAGCGGAGGATTTCGCCAATCAGTTCGTGCTGGCCTTGAAGACAAAAAAGCTGGAGGCTTTTAGACGCCGTATGCGACAAACGGATTTGTTGGCTATCGACGATATTCACTTCTTGGCCAGCAAGCCTTCAACGCAGGAGGAATTCCTGCATACCTTCAATACAATCGATTTGGCAGGAAAACAGCTCGTATTGGTTTCTGACGCACATCCAAAAATGATAGGACAGCTCTCCGAAAAACTCGTCAGCCGCTTCGTCTCGGGTATGGTCGTGAAGATTAACACACCGGATTTCCAGACTCGCTGCCAAATCTGCAAGCAATACGCCGCAACTATGAGAAAGCACATCCCTGAAAGCGTAATAAAATATATCGCCGAAAATATAAGAACCAACGTGCGGGAACTCGAGGGCGCTCTGCTGAAATTAATCGCTTATGGGGCACTGCAAAATCAAAAAATCAACCTGTATATGGCAAAAGATGTCCTCGCTGAGCACCTCGAAAGGTGTGACCCGATTGTCCACATATCGGATATCGAATCGGCCGTCGCAACCTACTTCGGAATAACACCGGCCAACATACACTCCTCAAAGAAAGACAGGACCGTATCGCTGGCCAGGCATTTCAGCATGTATTTAGCCAGAAAGCATACGAGGATGTCGTCCTCAGAAATAGGCAGATGTATGGGTAATAAAAATCACGCCACCGTGCTTTTGGCCTGCAAAAATGTCGAAGAACAAATCCAGCGAAATGCGGAGTTGCACTGGCGCAGCCCCGCTGGAAACAAAGTCTCAAAAGCCAGAACCGTACTTGCCCGCCTTGAAGAGAACATCTCCGGCTGACCAAATGCCGATTTACCTGTTCGAAAAACCATAAAGGCAAGCGGCAGCTTCGATTCCCTCGAGGCTGCCGCCGTAATGTTTTTAAGGAGGAGAAGAAATGGTTTCTTTTATTTACTTTTATTTATATTTACGCAACTGCCCTGAAATGGTTCGATACATTCCCGGAAAATCGCCAAAAGTCCTCAATCGACCAGATTGAGGCCGGGCGAAAGTTCGACGAGAGTAAGGGCTTGAATTACTAACATTTAAGTGGCGGTTATTGCTCGAAGGGCCTCTGTTTGGCAGGGCCGAAACAGATAAACGAAATAAGAATTAAAAAAGCGCCCGCTAAAAAAAGAATTATTCGTCGGGAAGGTTCGCTGTAGCGGACAATCCAATCGGGAACTTCTGCTCTGGATAGTTGTTGGGTTCCCGCAAGGCGGGGTTCCTGCTCCAGGTCTTCCGCCAAAACCTTGCGGGCGGCATCGAGCTGCTCAGCTGTTACGTTAGGGTAAACGGTGTTTGCATCGGCAGGTTCTGTGCCGAGCGTAGCAGGGGCAATGCGTTCGAGCAGGTTCGGGTCTTCCTCTAACTGCTCCAGCAATGCGTCATAGTCGGCATTAAGGGATTGAAGCTGGTTTAAGGATTCTTCCGTTAACCTCAAAAGTTGTTTGCTTCGGTAGTACCGAAGCAAATCATCACAGAGGATAGCCCCTGCCAGCACCGCCGTGCCTATGCTGAAAAAAACAACAAATAAAAGCGTTCGCAGGATATTTTGCCTCTGCATAGCATTTAACCGCACAAGGAACAGAGTCGCTCGCGCTCTTGGTTACTTAAACATAAAGCCGGCGTATCGTGCCGCTGGGCCAAGGTCTTCGCTAATCCTCAGAAGCTGATTATATTTGCAGATTCTGTCTGTTCTGCATAGCGATCCTGTCTTTATCTGCCCGACACCCGTGGCAACCGCCAAATCCGCAATTGTGGTATCTTCGGTTTCGCCGCTGCGGTGACTTACGACCGCCGTCCAGCCGGCCCTGCGGGCCATATTGATAGCTTCGAATGTCTCCGTCAGCGTGCCTATCTGGTTGAGCTTTATCAATATCGAATTGGCACAGCTTAACTTTATGCCTTTGGCAAGACGTTTGGTATTGGTTACGAACAAATCGTCGCCGACCAATTGAATTTTATTGCCGATTTTCTTGTTTAATTTCGTCCAGCCGGCCCAGTCATCCTCAGCCAGCCCGTCCTCAATGGAAATAATAGGATATTTATCAACCCACTTCGCCCAGTGTTCAATTAGTGCATCGCTGGATATTTTTTTCTTCGGTGC
>CAYYFT010000251.1:0-2351 GCA_964471015.1 uncultured Pirellulales bacterium
CCCAGTTCGTAGCCGTACATCGGGCCGCGGGAGAGAATCTGCAGAACAACGACCGGGGCAACCCCCTTTAATAGCTGAGCTTCAAATTTCATTCCTGGACTCCTTTCTTTAACCAAGGTTTTCACAGATTTATGTTTCGCTTTACTTCGCACATTATGTTATACAAACTATGTAATGTCAACTAAAAAGTCTGGAAATTCCAAGAATTTTTTCCGAAATTTTGCGCTGTGAATTGGGCCGAATTCGCTTGCAAAAGGGCCATTTTGTCATAAAATGATTGAAAATCTACCCAGAAAAGCTCTTTTTTGGCTCAGCCGTAATAAATGACCGATAGTATCTTAATTCGGAGCAGTGGCCGAGTGGTTTAAGGCGACGGTCTTGAAAACCGTTGTGCCGAAAGGCACCGGGGGTTCGAATCCCTCCTGCTCCGGTAGGTAAGCTCCTTTGGTGGGAAGGATTCGAACCCTAAAAAGGTGTGGAAAAAGAATTTTTCCACGTCGTCGGGGTGACAGGAACGAGCTTGCGAGTGACGCCAGAGGGGCAGAGCCCCTATGGAAATCTGCTCAGCAGATTTGGGTTCAAGGCCGAAGGCCGGAATCCCTCCTGCTCCGTTTTGCTCGTCGCGCGTATTGCGTGATGCGTATCTGGTATTATGTCTGAGCAGGACGATAAAGATGCATATCGATTCATACCAATTCGGCAAAATCGTTATTGATGAGGTAAGCTACAGCAGCGATTGTATAATCCTCGGCGACTCTGTAAATTCCAACTGGTGGCGAAAGCAAAGCCATCTGTTATCTGCTGAGGATATCGAAACTATCATCGTAGCTAAGCCGTCTGTCTTAGTGGTCGGCTGTGGGTCGTCAGGGCTGATGAAAGTGCCCGACGAGACCCGGCAGGTTCTGCAGGAACACGACATCCGTTTGGAAGCGGTTGATACAGCCAAAGCCGTCCAAAAGTTCAACGAATTGTCAGAGACAGGTATAAATGTTGCTGCAGCCTTGCATTTGACTTGCTAACGTATTCTCTACAGCGAAGCTATTTTGGGGATTCTTTTTCTTGTTTTGTTACTTCACCGGTCATAGGGACAAATCGGACGGGCATAACATTTCTTCTGCTGAGATTGCCCTTCCGGTCCTTGGTTATCAATACCAGATGCTGAAAGCCGAAGTGACCTTCCACAGGCAGAATCATTCTGCCGCCCGGCTTTAACTGTTCAAGCAGAGGCGGAGGCACGCGCCCTGCGGCGGCCGTGCCGATGATAGCGTCATACGGGGCCTTTTCGGCCCAGCCGAAATACCCGTCACCAGCCCTGACAAATACATTCGGGTAGCCCAATTTTTTCAGTCGTTCTTTAGCGGATTTTGCAAGCCCTTCGACAATCTCGATGGTATAGACCTCAGCAGCAATCTCGGCACAGACCGCAGCCTGATAGCCCGAGCCGGTGCCAATCTCTAACACCTTCGAATCTGGTTTCAGCCCCAAGGCCTGCGTCATAAACGCCACAATGTATGGCTGGCTTATGGTCTGGTCGAAATCTATTAGAAGCGGATGGTCGGCGTAGGCCAGGTTCTGCTCACGGTCTCTCACAAATGCGTGGCGAGGCACAATTCGCATCGCTTTTAGAACATTCGGGTCGTTGATGTCCCTCGCCTGGATTTGCCGGGCAACCATTTTCTCTCGCTCTTTTGTCCGTTCTGCGAAAGCCGGGTGCGTATGTTCCGGGCGTGGTGTTCTCTCTTCCTTTCTACCTCCTTGTTCTGGCGGTTGGTTTGCACCGGCAAGTACTTGATCTGAGTCAACTTCTTTATTTTGTGAAGCAGGAACATAGCTGGGTACTGCAGCACATCTAACCATAAAGATAATCGCAGATAATGCCACCAGTATCAGTAAAGACAAGAGCAAATACGTCCATTTATTAAACAATCCTGGATACTTTGCGGCCATTCTCCTACCTCTTAGTAAATTTTAACCGCTCCGAGTACAGTCGTCTCCCTGATGTCAGCGATTGATATTGTACCACATCTGTGAAGATGAACCGCAAGGTAATTTCTCCTAAGAACATCTGTTTTTGGATTTTTTGTGGGCCGGCCTGCCCCGCCCCTGCGGCAGGGGCGGGGCAGGTTTTCCTTGCTATAAGTCTATTTTTTAGCAAAGCTTATCATTTGGCGGCAATCCTGCCGATACAAACACCAAACTTTTGCAAAAATCCGCTTGCAAGGCTGATAGTAGCTTTTATAATTACTTAATAGTATAGCGTTAATCGTAAAGTTGAAAGCGAGATACGAATACGAAATTTGCGGGCGTAGCTCAGTGGTAGAGCGTCACGTTGCCAACGTGAATGTCGTGAG
>CAYYFT010000252.1:0-2342 GCA_964471015.1 uncultured Pirellulales bacterium
AGAGTGGCAGGAATGGAATATTGCGCTGCAGGAGTTTCTTGACGACAACCCTGACTTGGACCTGGCCAATGTTGCGACAATTACTATCGGTTTCGGTGACGGCAGCGGTAAAGACCCAGGTATCGTGTACTTTGAGGATATCACAGTGCATGTGACCAGATGTGTCCTTGCGGAGCGTTCAGACGATTTTGCCAAGCTTGACTACGCTCCTGGTGGTGTAGTTGCCGGCGATTGCGTGATAGACAATTTAGAGCTTCAGGTAATGGCAAACACCTGGCTTTATCGAGATAGCATCATTGATACGAATAATCCTGGCACGGTCGGTCTTGTTGGGTACTACCCGTTCGACGATTTCAATGACGCAAATAGCTTTGTTCTTCCAAGTGAAACCGAGGCTCTCATCTTTGCAAATTCTGACTCAAATGATTTAAATGGTGTTATTCTAACCCAAAATATGGCGCCCACCCCCCATCCAAATTCCACCTGGGCGATTTTGTCACCATCGGATCCTTGTGCGTCGCCAATTCGGGAAACCGCGGTGACATGGGTAACACCCGGCGTAATATTTATTGACCCGTGCAACCCCAGACCTGATGGCAACTGCGTCCGCTTTGACGCCACCCTGGACCCAGGCATAGGCAACAGGATTACCGCTGGAAGGTGGAACCCTATTGGAAACTTTGCTATTGGAGGCTTGGATTCAGATGGGGTTTGGATTCCTGGGGACCCTAATAGTGAAGGCGTTTATGCTAATAAGGGCGACCTGACTCTGGCTATCTGGGCCAAGTGGGCAGGAGCACACCCCGTCAGAGTCAAGTGTCAGGGCTTGATGGGTAAAAGAGGCGGCTGGACTGACTCTACTGTGACGTTCATGTTCGAGTGTGATACCGTCGACGACCCGAGAGGTTCATTTTCTCTCCGGCAGTATAACTCTGCTTATTCTGTGTGGACAGAGGCCGATATACTGGATGGGTTTATCGGCAAATGGGTGCACTTGGCCGCCACGTATAACGGGAGCGATTCCAACACTGCCAGGCTCTATCTCAATGGCGCCGAAGTAACAAGCGGGCCATTTTACTTTAGCGGTAGCGACCCCAATACGATCGATCTGACGATAGGCAACACCGCTGAGCTCGAGCATCAAAGCGTCGAATCCTTTAACGGCGACCTGGACGAAGCCTACATCTTTAACCGTGCTCTGGACGCCAGTGAGATAGCGTACCTGGCTGACACGACCCCTGGAGATCCACTGCAGAGAGACGTGCCGTCAGGCGCTGAGGTGTACGAGGAAGAGCCGGTAGGCCAAAGGAAGGTCAACTTCAAGGACTTTGCCCTTATGACGGATATGTGGCTTGAGGAGCAAATGTGGCCGTAATCAGCGATGATACGAAGCTAATTGGATTCCCGCGTACGCGGGAATGACATAAAGGTTTGCACCAATTCGGGGCCTATACTGAGCTAATCGGTATAGGCCCCGGCTGTTTTTATATGGCGGGCAGGAGAGAACAAATTAAGCTCTGATGATGTCGGTGATTTTCATAAGTCGGGAGGTGTTGTCGCGTTCGGCTTCGGCGAGCTTGTCGAAAATGAACCGGACGGTTTCGTGCAGTTCGGGAATAACGACGTGCTCTAAGACATTTACCCTTCGGCGGGTCATTCGCAGCTCGATAGCAAGCAGACGGGCCTGCTTTTCTTTCTCAGCAAGCCGAATTAAATCATCGAATGCACGCTCTAAAGCCATAAGTGCCACATCCATCTCGCCGGAGGTTGTTGCAAAGCCGTAGCAGATAATCTCGCCGGTTATCTCCTTGGCGAGATGGGGGATTTTTACGTTCATAATGTGAGCAAATTCGACGGCCAGCGCGAATTTTTTTGTAGGGACTTCAAGGGCAGCTTTTACATCTTCCGGCTCCATTGATGCACGGGCTAA
Source organism: uncultured Pirellulales bacterium (assembly GCA_964471015.1). GTDB lineage: Bacteria > Planctomycetota > Phycisphaerae > Sedimentisphaerales > Anaerobacaceae > CAYYFT01. Next base: position 1,931 of record CAYYFT010000252.1, read on the forward strand.
CATAAAACGCCTGCACGTTTCCAGCAACTCTTTCTCTATCTTTTGACGTAAGGGCTTAATCTCTTTGGTGATGTAGATTAGCCGGCGGGAAAGCTCATCTCGTTTTTCGCTAAGCAGACGATAACCGCGAGCAGCCAAAGTGACCCGCTTTCGCAGCCTTAATAGTTCCATTCGTGTTGCATTGACGTTGGAAAGCATATTAAAAATTAAATATCAAATATCAAAGTCACATATCAAAAATTAAAGATAGGGATTGTTTCGGTCGCTCCCTCGCAATAACATTTTTGAATTTTTATTTGTCATTTTGCATTCTAATTTTTGATTTTTTCATTCGCTTCCGACTTCTTCCGGAAGCGAGGCATATATTTCTCAATGAGCTTGATGTCGATGCGTTTCAGCTCAGCGTTCTCGA
>CAYYFT010000253.1:0-2321 GCA_964471015.1 uncultured Pirellulales bacterium
CTGTTCGATATATTTTATGACGCCGGCTGTGTAATCGCCGCTCCGACCTGCGGAGCGTGCTTAGGCGGCTTTATGGGTGTATTAGCTGAAGGCGAAAAATGCGTCAGCACAACAAATAGAAACTTCGTCGGCAGAATGGGACATCCCAAAAGCGAAGTTTACTTGGCAAGCCCGGCAACGGCAGCAGCAAGTGCAATAGAAGGTAAGCTAACCGATCCGAGAAAATACCTTTGAAAATTAGATATCAAAAATCAAAATGCAAAATGACAAAGTAAAAATCAAAAAGGAATTTAAACGGCGGTTATATAAATTCACATTAAGGTTGATAGAGTTCTTAGACAAGCTGCCGGATGATAATACCTCAAGGAGAATTGGTGAACAACTGTTAAGGAGTGGCGCGAGTATAATTGCCAACTATATCGAAGGTCAGGCTGCGAGCAGTAAAAGGGATTTTACCAACTATTTTAATACATCTCTCAAATCAGCTAACGAGAGCAAGCTATGGTTAGCCCTGTTAAGGGATAGCAAACGAGTAAAAGCGGATGATGTTTCGTGGTACCTAAATGAGATAGATGAAACAGCAAAGATCTTCGGTTCGAGCATCTTGACTCTTAAAGGCAAAAAGTAATTTTTGATTTTTGATATGTAGTTTTGATTTTTACATTTTGATATTTAATTTTTTTCAAGTAAAGGAAAGTAGCAATGGGTAAAGCCCACGTGTATAGCAGGGACCATATAAATACCGATGAGATTATTCCGGCTCGGTACTTAAATACCGATGACCAAGTCGAGCTTGCGAAGCATTGTCTTGAAGATTTAGATGCCGACTTTGTGAACAAGGTCAAAAAAGATGACATAATTGTTGCCGGTGAAGATTTCGGCTGCGGTTCATCCAGAGAGCACGCCGTCTGGGCCATCCGCTCAGCAGGCGTGCAAACCGCAATCGCCAAATCCTTCGCCCGAATCTTCTACCGCAACGCCATCAACAACGGATTTCACATCATCGAATCGCCGGAGGCACTGGAGAAAATCAAAGACGGGGACGAATTGGATATCGATTATAAAAACGGCTTGATTAAAAACAAGTCCGCTGGTATTGATATTAAGTTTAATCCGCTACCGGCCTTTGCGTTGGAAATTATCGAGGCTGGCGGTCTGTTAAACAAACTGGCCCAAAAAAATTATTAAACATATTCGTGGGAGACTATAAAAAATGAGTCCTAACGATATTACACTAAATCAACTCGAAGGTGTTCAGAGAAGCATTACTAACAGGCTCAAATCTCTTCAAAAGAGAGTCCGCCAAAATGACAAAGAGACTATCCTTGAGTTAATACAACTAACACGTGAGAACTTGTATAGAAAGGCCCAGGCACTCTGTGAAGAAAGGGATTTGTACAAAGGGAAATTCCAGGCTATATGCAAGATTCTGGAAAAGTAGCAATTCACATAGTGTCGTAAATCCGTGGTTTAAGGATAAAGCAAATGGAGGCAAAAGTGCACAAGATTGCAGTAATACCCGGTGACGGGACAGGCCCGGAAGTAACCGTCGAGGCGGTGAAGGTATTAAAAGCCGCTGCCGACAAATTCAATTTCAAGGTCGATTTGACAGAGTTTGACTTCGGCGGCGAACGTTACAAAAGGACCGGCGAGACGCTGCCCGACAGCGGAGTCGAGGAGCTTCGTAAATTCGACACCATTCTACTCGGTGCAATCGGTCATCCTGATGTGCCGCCTGGAATTCTGGAAAAGGGAATTCTACTCAAGGCCCGTTTTGAGCTCGACCAATACATCAATCTGCGGCCGGTCAAGCTCTATCCCGGCGTAGAGACACCGTTAAAAGACAAAGGCCCTGATGATATAGACTTCGTCGTGGTCCGTGAAAACACCGGCGACGCATATACCGGCACCGGCGGCTTTACAATGAAAGGAACGCCGAATGAGGTAGCTGTGCAATCAGCAGTCTATAACCGCTTTCAGGTTGACCGCTGCCTAAAATACGCATTTGAATATGCACGCAAATACGGCAAAAAGAGTCGCGGAATTGGCGATACAAATACCCTTGCCCTGTGTGGAAAAACCAATGTGCTGACTTATATCTACGACCTGTGGGAAAGAGCCTTTCACGAAATGGGTAAAAAAGAATATCCCGATATCAAGCGGGAATATTACCATGTCGATGCAACGTGTATGTGGATGGTCAAGAACCCCGAATGGTTCGATGTCATTGTTACAGGCAATATGTTCGGCGACATTATCACCGACCTCGGCGCAATGGTGCAGGGCGGTATGGGCATCGCCGCCGGCGGAAATATCAACCC
>CAYYFT010000254.1:0-2308 GCA_964471015.1 uncultured Pirellulales bacterium
GAGCTGGTTGCATTAAGTTTGCGCCAGTTTATAAAGCAAAACGATTTGGGCAAAGATGATATAATTGTTTCTGTGCCGAGCCAGAACAGTTTTGCACGGTTTGTGAAACTGCCGCCTGTTGAGACGAAGCGCATTCCTGAAATCGTTAGGTTCGAGGCGGCTCAGCAGATTCCTTTTGATATTGATGATGTGCAGTGGGATTGGCAGTTGATGACGGAGACTGACAGTTCTGAAACAAAGGTGGGTATTTTTGCGATTAAGAGCGATGTGGTCAACTCGGTATTGGAGCATTTTGCCAGAGAAAATGTGACGGTTGGCTATGTTCAGATGGCACCGATGGCTTTGTATAATTACGCATTGTACGACCAGAGCGATTTGGGTAAATCCGACAATCAAGCCATCGTTATTCTTGACATAGGTGCGGAAAACAGCGATTTGGTTGTCTGTACGCAATCGACAGTTTGGCAAAGATGTGTCCCGATGGGAGGTAACGCTTTTACCAAGGCGATAGCAGAGGCGTTTAAACTCAATTTTGAAAAAGCTGAAAAGCTAAAACGCACCGCTGCAATGAGCAAATATGCCCGGCAGGTATTCCAGGCGATGAGGCCGGTTTTTACAGATTTAGCCTCTGAAATCCAACGGTCGCTGGGCTTTTACAACAGTTCTAATCCCAACACTAAATTGTCGAAGATTATTGCACTGGGTGGCGGAACGAAGATGCGCGGTCTGCTCAAGTATCTACGGCAGACGCTACAGATACCTGTTGAAAGGCCGGATTCGTTTAGAAAACTTACGATAAGTTCGACTGTATCAGCAGCGAAATTTCATGAGAGTGTTTGTGATTTTGGTATTGTTTATGGCCTTGCTTTACAGGGCTTAGGTCTGGCCAGGATAGAGAGTAATCTGTTGCCCCGCAGTATTGCGCGGTCGATGGCTTGGGCAAGTAAAACCAAGTACTTTACTGCTGCAGCGTGTGCGGTATTTCTGGTTTCACTTATGTGTTTCGCGAGGACCAGTCTGGATAGGATTAATTATGCAAATAACAATCGAATTCGACAAAAGACCAACAATGTTATTAACGCTGCCAAGCAGGCCGGAGACAAGCTCAAAGCCCAGGAAAGCAAGGGGCCTCGTTCCGAGGCGATAATAGAAAAAGAATTTAAATCTTTTGACTATCGTGTCGTGGTTCCACTATTGCATCAAACCATAATCTCTATCTTGCCGAACGAAAAAAATAATCCCGAGCAGAAGGAGCTTTACAGGGCTTTTGCCGATGGTGATATAGAGGCGGTTTTGGAAATTCCCCGCAAGGAGCGGAAGCAGATATTTATAACGGGTATGTCAGTTAACTTTGCAAATGATGTTGCTTTTGCACAATTTGGTGCCGCAGATTTCATGAAGCGGGGTGGTAAAAGAAGGAGGAGCGGAGCCGGAACGGATCAGTACGATATGCTTGACATGGGGATGCTTGGTATGATGGGTAGAGCAGAGCCTAAGTATGGTCGAAAGGCGTATACCAAAAAGACCCAAAAAGGTGACTCTGCAAAGGAGGGGGAAGAGGTTGAAAGTGGCTCTGGGTTTGTGGTAACTATAACCGGGTATAGTCCCTATAAGAACATAGGTGAACTGATGGACCCTGCTGGAGTGGAAGGCGATTCGAGTAAATGGGGAGTTATTACTCGACTGCTGCATCTTGATGATGTTGTTGACGGGGAAAATCCGTTTGAACTGTACAGAAAAGCCAAGATTGAGCATTTCAAGTTGGAAACGGGTGAAGTGGATTTGGAAGCTGAAATGCCTGCGGGGATAGGCCTTGAAGATGTCGAATCTGAAAAGGCAAAAAAGGCTAAGCGAGGAGATAGTGATGAGCGGAGTTTGATTGACCCTATGACAAAGGAGACTATCAGTAAGGTCGCCGAGTTGGACGAGGACGGAAGAAAGAAAATCGACAGGTCCGGCAAGGTTGTTTATAGGGCCAATGACCACTGGTTCAAGTTAGATGTTAAATTTATCTGGAAAGATGCGCCGAAGGAGACTGAAGAGACTGAAGAGACTAAGAAGACTAAAGGACGCTGAGGAGAGCAAAGAGGTTCGAAAAGATTGATTTCTAAGGTTATAAATAAAGGCATTTTGACCGGAGAAACGACGCAGTAGAAGAGCCGAAAAGCAGAATAGATTGGTGAACTGAAATGGATATCTCCAAATTTAAAGACCTTATACAGAGATTGAGTTTTCTTGGGAATTATTCGTCGCTGATACTGCCGGTCATTATAATGCTGGTTGGTGTGCTTCTTTTTGTACCTACCAG
>CAYYFT010000255.1:0-2300 GCA_964471015.1 uncultured Pirellulales bacterium
GGCAAACAATCAGCAGTGATTGAAATTACTGGTATAAAACCTGCGGTTACGGTCTGTTCCATTCAACGAGAATCCTTAATAGTGAAAGGTTTGGTTCCTGGTCTGGGTTTAGTAAATTCGCTTACATCCAGCTCTTGTTCTGTTATCTTATATCGCGGCCGGAATCTGGTGGGCATATCCGCAAGCATCTGTTTTGCCCTGTATGCATACCAACTGTCGGGCCATTTGCTAATAATCTGCCGACAGCTCTCAACCATAAGATTGAAGCCCGTCATCGGCAGTCGCCCTATGCTACGGCCCGGCACAGCTACATTCAGGAGCCTTTCGGCTTCTATCTTATCTATCTCGGAAAGTGGCCTGAAGTACAGTGTAGTCGGCTTCTCAGGTGGCTGGACAGGTTTGGCGGATGTTCGCTTGTTTGTAGGCCGCTTTTGCTCCCGGACCTGCTCCTTCGCCGCCTGTGGCTCGGTCAAAAACCTCTGCTTGTCTTCCTCGACGACATCGCGAAAAGTCTTTGATTCAGGTTTTGGCTCAGATTTGGAGCCGGTAAACTTATTTACAACGATAATCAGACCCACAACCACAACTGCAAGAGCTGCAATTTTTAACCAGAATGTATTCATTTGATTCAGCCCCTTTCTAATTGATAATTGACGACCGATTACTTATAATCAATTGTAGCGTCTGATTTGCTTTTATCAATAATCAATCATAAACATAGACAGGCGATAATAAATTTTATGTTCACAGGGCTTATAAAGTCAATTTGCATGGTAAAGTCGGCTTACACAACCGGCGGCGGAATGCGTCTGGCCGTGGATTTAGGCAAACTGGCTGAGGAGAGTAAAATCGGCGACAGCATAGCTGTAAACGGCGTCTGTTTAACTATTGCGCAGCTCAAAGGCGGTCTTGCAGAGTTTGACATCAGCGGCGAAACATTAACAAAATCGACTCTGGGCAAGTTAAAATCTTCTTCGGCGGTCAATGCAGAATTGGCGATAAAGGCCACCGACCGATTCGGCGGGCATTTTGTTCTCGGCCACGTCGATGGTATTGCAACGATTAAGGCAATCGAGCAGCAAGGACAATTTGCCGATATGAAATTCGCGGCGAATTCCGAGCTGCTCGCCCAAATGGTGGTCAAGGGTTCCGTCGCCGTTGACGGAATAAGTTTGACGATAGCGAATACGGAAAAGAATAGTTTCAGCGTCTCGCTAATCCCTGAGACGCTAAAGGCAACGACGCTCGGACAGGCAAAAATTGGCGATACGGTAAATATCGAAACTGATATAATAATCAAGACAATAAAAAAGCAACTTGAGAAAATTTTGCCAACAGAGCAAAAGCTAACAGCCGAAAGATTAAAAGAGATGGGTTTTTAAAACGCGATACGAAAAGATGAACAGAAACAACGGCAATAATTCGGTAACGGAGCAGTTGGTTATCGGTGTAACGATGGGCGAACCGGCGGGAATTGGGCCGGAGGTTGTGGTAAAGGCGCTGGCTGAGCCGGCAATCCGCAAGGCGGCAAAGTTTATTATCTTCGGTATGAATGAGCAGCTTTGTTATGCAGCAGACAAGGCAGAGATAGAGCCGTTCTGGGATAGGTTCCAGCACGAAAAAATCAGCAGAGATTATCCACATAAAGTCGTAGTGGCCGATTATGACGAGTATTCGGTTCCCTCCTGGATTGGAGGTCCGAGCAGGGTCGCCGGCGAAGCATCCGTGCGTTTTTGTCTGGATGCTATCGATGCGGCCCGGGCCGGCATAATCGATGCGGTAGTAACAGCGCCAATCAGCAAAACCAGCTGGAAGTTAGCCGGCGCCAAATGGCCCGGCCATACTGAAATGCTGGCGGACAGGTGTAAGTCGAAGCGGAAGGCGATGATGTTTGTCGCCGGCCCTCTAAAGCTGGCTCTGGCAACAATCCACGAACCGCTGTTTGAAGTTCGGCACAAATTTACAATCGGCTGCGTTTTCGAACCGATAGATTTATTAAACAGCGCATTGAAGGAGTACTTTGATATAGAAAATCCCAAAATCGGGGTTGCCGCCCTGAACCCACACGCCGGCGAGGCCGGGCAATTCGGGGATGAAGAACAGCGGATAATATCGCCGGCGATTTTACTGGCGCAGGAGCAGGGAATAAACTGCGATGGACCTTTCCCAGCCGATACGCTGTTCCTGCGGGCCGCACACGGCGAATTCGACGCCGTCGTTGCAATGTATCATGACCAGGGAATGATACCTGTAAAACTTCTTGCGTTCGAGGAGGCGGTCAATATCACTATCGGCATACC
>CAYYFT010000256.1:0-2300 GCA_964471015.1 uncultured Pirellulales bacterium
TCAATGGCGGGCATATCCGGACTAACTTTCCGCTTTATGAAATTTCTCATTTCATTCTCATTGATTTGAGCAACATCACATAAATCATCATAGAGATAGTCTTCTGGTAGATTCTTGATTGCATTCCACAAAGCCTCCGGCTTTTCACGTTTGGAAAGCTTTCCGCCGGTGTCACTAATGGTAACAGACATATGTGCATACTTCGGAAGCTGGCCAAATCCCAAAGCTTTCCATAACTCCTGCTGGCCGGGCGTATTCATAAGATGCTCCTGGCCGCGAACAATATGAGTAACCTTCATCAAATAGTCGTCAACCACGCAGGCGAAGTTGTATGTTGGAAATCCATCGCTCTTTTGTATGATGAAATCGCCCATCTCACCGGCGGCAAACGTAACCTCGCCCCGCACAATGTCCTCGACGACAAGTGCTTTATTCTGCGGAACAGCAAAGCGAACTGTTACAGGACGACCTTCGGCACGCACCTTTTTGACATCTTTCTCATCTGGGAATTCTTCAGGACGGGAATATGTAAAACCTTCTTTTTGGGCCTCGGCTTGCCTTCGAAGTGCGTCAAGCTCTTCCGGCGTCTCGAAGCAGTAATAGGCATTTTTCTCATCGAGCAGTTTCTTTACGTATTTGTTGTAGATGTCCATTCGCTGCGACTGCAGATAAGGCCCGTTCGGCCCGCCGACCTCCGGACCCTCGTCCCAATCGATGCCGAGCCAGCGCAGGTCATCTATGACCTGCTGCACAGCGGCCGGAGTATTTCGTTTCCGGTCGGTATCCTCTATACGAAGTATGAATTTACCGCCCATCCGACGGGCAAAAAGCCAGTTAAAAAGGGCTGTGCGGGCTCCGCCGACGTGCAAATAACCCGTTGGTGATGGTGCAAAACGGGTTACAACCTTCTCAGACATAGTTTATCGTTTATTAACTGTAAGGTATATAAGAACACTTAAGTTAAGCAATATCTGCTATATTGTCAAGAACCAGCTATGGACGTTATCAAATATGTTTGACTGGTCTGTATAGCTGTAATATGCTAAAATGAAGTTTTGGTGTAGAAGGAGATTTATTGTGGACAAACAAAAAATTCTAATTTGCCTTAAGGACAATATTGAGGAAATCCAACAGCGTTTCCCCGTCAGGACTCTCGCATTATTTGGGTCGGTAGCTCGTGATGAAGCAACTGATAGCAGCGATGTGGATGTGCTGGTGGTGTTTAATCAAAAAGCCACTTTTGATATGTTTATGGATTTGAAATTCTATCTGGAGGATTTGCTTGATATGTCCGTTGACCTTGTAACCGATAAGGCGCTTCGCCCACAAGTCCGCCGAGCAATCGAGAAGGAGACTATAAATGTCGCGTGACGAGATAATGTATTTACAGGATATTGCCCAGAGTTGCAATAAGATTTTGAAGTTCACCCAGGGGCTGACTCAGCCGGAGTTGATACAGGACGAAAAAACCTACGACGCAGTTGTTCGCAATCTTGAGATTATTGGCGAAGCTGCAAAAAATGTTTCTCAAGAGCTTAGAGCTCAATTGCCGGGTATAGAATGGCGAAAAATCGCAGGAATGAGAGATATGCTTGCCCACGCGTATTTTGGGATTGATAACAATATTCTCTGGGATGTCGTCCAAAATAAAGTTCCGCATCTGGCCAAGGTGACAAGTGACTTTTTGAATAAACAGCAACATTGACAACTAATATGAACACAAACGATTCGACAGCCAGGCTCGACTTTATTCGAGCGATTGTCGCTGAGGACCTGAAGACGAATAAATGGGGTGGGCGGGTTGCGACACGCTTTCCGCCTGAGCCAAACGGCTATCTGCACATCGGACACGCCAAGGCAATCTGCCTTAATTTCGGCATTGCAGAGCAGTTTCGCGGCTTGTGCAACCTCCGATTCGACGATACGAACCCTGAAAAAGAAGAACAGGAATACATTGATGCAATTACCGAAGACGTTCGTTGGCTTGGATTCGATTGGCAAGACCGCCTGTATTATGCTTCGGATTACTTCGAGCAAATGCACGAATACGCTGTGCAGCTCGTCAAAGCAGGCAGGGCCTATGTCTGCGACCTGAACGCCGACGAAATCAGGGAGCACCGCGGCACCTTGACCGAGCCGGGAAAGAACAGTCCCTATCGGGGCCGCAGCATCGAAGAGAACCTCGACTTGTTCCAGCGAATGCGGGCAGGCGAGTTCGAGGACGGCAGCCGCACACTGCGAGCAAAAATAGATATGGCATCGCCCAACCTGAACATGCGAGACCCGGTGATGTATCGCAT
>CAYYFT010000257.1:0-2286 GCA_964471015.1 uncultured Pirellulales bacterium
CACCCTCAATGACTTTGTACACATCCGTATCATTAAATCCAAATTTGCCCTGAAAAACACCCTCTTTTCGTCCACTGGCCACATCGAAATTCTCCATCCGGCCAGTCTCTTCACATTTTTTGAAATCGTAGGGAATCGTCACTTTACGATTCGTTTCCAGCCGTGGCGACCAGAACTCATCCGTAATCCGGACATCCGTAAACGGCACCGGCTGAACCGGATAATCTTTTTTCGTCTCATTTGCAACAAGCGCACCCGATGCAAAACAAATACCCAGCCCCGCTAAAACCACGACCACAATCAGCAAACTTTTTCTTTCCATCGTATTCTTCCTTTCAACAATAAAGTTTATTTTACCTGACCCAATCAAGGTTACTATTTTGACAGCAGTTTTGCCACATCCTTGGCAAAATAAGTTATAATTATATCCGCACCAGCTCTTTTAATCGAATAAAGTGTCTCCATCATTGCGGCTTCTCTTTCTAATAACCCCGCATCAGCGGCGGAGTTTAGCATCATATATTCACCGCTGACATTATATGCAGCTATAGGACAATCGAAACGCTGCCGCGCTCGATATATTATATCAAGAAAACAAAGAGCCGGCTTTACCATTACGATATCGGCACCTTCGGCTATATCAAGGGCGATTTCAGCCAGCGCCTGCCTCGCATTTGCGGGGTCGGCTTGATAGGTTTTTCTGTCGCCGAAGGCGGGGGCGGATTCGGCTGCATCTCTAAACGGGCCATAGAAAGAAGAAGCGAATTTGGCGGAATAAGACATAATTGCAACATCCTGGAAATCATTTTCTTCCAGAGCTTCGCGAATGTATTTGACCCGCCCGTCCATCATATCCGAAGGAGCGACTATATCGGCACCCGCATAGGCGTGTGAGAGAGCGACTTTGGCCAGTAATTCACAGGTGGCATCGTTATCAATCCTGCCGTTCTTTATCAGGCCGCAATGGCCGTGCGAAGTGTATGCACAGAGACAGACGTCGGTAATGACCAGTAAATCAGGTGCAGCTTTTTTGATTTGCTTTATAGAACGCTGGACGACACCGTTCTCGGGCCAGGCCTGTGAGCCGGTTTCGTCTTTTTTGCCAGGCAGGCCGAAAAGAAGTATCGCTGGTATCCCTAACGCAGCCACTTCGGCTGCTTCGGCTGCTACCGTGTCGGGTGAGAAGTGGAAACAGTTAGCCATTGACTTAATCGGCTCTTTTAGGTTTTCACCTTCACGGACAAATAGCGGATAAACCAAATCATCGATACTCAAAGATGTCTGACGCACTAATCTCCGCATAGAATCGCTTTTGCGCAGCCGACGCATCCTGATTTTTGGAAAAGACATAGCTACTCCTTCGAGGAGTATTTTACTTTTTTATTTCTTCGTCTGCAAGATAGCAAGGAGGTTCGTTAAGCCAATATTTGGCATCGCTTTTAGCATCTAAAAATCTGAAGTTGCCTTTGCATAAATTGAACCATTTGCACGTCAAACATCGTTTATCAGCAAATTCGCTTTTTTTGCGGAGCTTGTTAAGGACCGGCTCATTCGGATTGTTCCAGATTTGCTTAAAAGTTTTATCTTTAACGTTACCAACCGAATAATTCCACCAGAACTGGTCGGGATATACATTGCCGTCCCAGCCGACAGAAGCGATTTTCTCTCCGATTTTATTGCCGCCATTGGCGGAAAGAAGCTCTTCGGCCTTTTTGCAGCGATGATTTTTTTCTTTGGTCATTTTCAACAGAAGGTAAGGGCCATCGGCGTGATTGCCAACCGTAAGTGCCTCATCTACAAGGCCTTTGCGGACAAACTCATCTGTTTTTTTTATAATCGTATCAATGACCTGTCGTGTTTGCTCCGGCGTCGGGAGCCAGCTATTGAGATTTTTTGCTCTGCCTGCTTTTACAAGATGGTAAAAACATATCCTGCGGATGTTGGCCGAGGCGGCGATGTCGAAGACAACGGGAATTTTGTCGGCGTTTGCTTTTGTTATGGTGAAACGCAAACCGGTTTTCAGGCTGGCTTTTTGACAGTTTTCAACGCCTGCCAGGGCGGCTTTGAAACAGCCGATCGATTGTCTGAAGTCATCGTGGAACGGTTCATCGCCGTCGATGGAAATTCCAACATAACTTGTGCCGACTTCAGCGAGCTTTTTGGCAACGGCTAAATCAATTAAGGTCCCGTTGGTGGAGATTACCGTTCGCAACCCTAATTGCTTTGCCTTTGCCAACAATTCAAATAAATCGTCTCGCAGCAAAGGCTCACCGCCGGTAAATAATA
>CAYYFT010000258.1:0-2283 GCA_964471015.1 uncultured Pirellulales bacterium
GCTGATATTATCGAGCAGATGTCGATTAACCGCTTAGCGTATCGGCAGTATCTTGAATCACTGGTAGCACACTACAAGAAGACGGGCGATAATATGAAATTAGGGTGGGCTGAAGGTGAGCTGAAGAAGCTGAACAAGATGCCGCAATATAACTACATCATTGAAGCGAGCGTGGCCGGGCCCAATCTGAGGGCGAAAGACTCAATTACTATAGCTGACTATATGTATGACGAGGCCTACCGGCTTGAAAAGAAAGCCAAAAGGCTAATCCTTATTAAGAATGAAAATCTGTTGCGGGTGGCTCTGGATAAATACAATCAGCTGATAAGGAAACATCCTTCCTGTGACAAGATTGATGATGCGGCATACAGAGCTGCCGGCATTTTTGAATATTTCAAGGACTACACGATAGCTCTTTTGTATTACCAGAGGACCTATCAGTGGGACCCTGATACGGTTCATCCTGCAAGGTTTAAGGCGGCGTATATTTTGGATAAACGCCTGCACCGCCGAGCAGAAGCACTGGAGCTTTATCAGCAGGCCGTCGAGAAGGATAAGCTGAGTAAGAATCGCAAAGAATTTGCAGAAGAACGAATCATTGAGTTGATTAAGGGTGGCGCAAGTCTTGAAGAGAACGAGTAACATTTGTAGCCCCGTACATCTTTCGGAATGATGGTAAAATCCCGAAACAGATACAGGGTTGTGACAGAGTCTCGGGCCTGGCTGAATATCAGGCCCGTTTTTTTATGTGTAGCGTCTGCCACAGGTAAAAAATGCTGTTGGAATTTGAGAAAAAGATAGCTGGCTTTATCGAAGCCAACGGTCTTTTTAGCCCGGCGGATAAAATTTTGTTAGCCGTATCCGGCGGAGCTGATTCGACCGCACTTATGTATGCTGTGTGCGCGATAAAGGCCGAGAACGTTTTAAGCGGTGATATTATCTGCGCTCATATAAATCATCAGCTAAGAGGCTCAGAGAGCGATGGTGATGAGGCTTTTGTTATTGCGCAGGCGGATGAACTGAACCTGGCTGTAACAACGAGGCGGTTGGATGTGCGCGGCTTTGCCCGTAAAAATAAACTGTCAATTGAAACAGCCGCTCGCAAATTACGAATTGAGAGTTTGCTTGATATTGCAGAAGCCAATAATTGCAACTGGGTAGTAACGGCCCATCAAAAGGACGACAATGCTGAAACGGTCTTGCATCGGCTGGTTCGCGGAACGGGCTTTCGCGGCCTTGGTGGTATTTGGCCGCTGCGTTGCTTTACTGATGGGATTGGCTTTGCAAGACCGTTGCTTTGTGTCAGGCGGGATGAGATTGTAGAGTATTTAAGGAAACGGAACTTAAAATGGCGAACAGACCGGACGAACGATGATTGTAAGTACAGGCGAAACTATATTCGTCATCGGCTGCTTCCGGAGTTACAACGGCAGTGCAAGGACTCTTTAGTGGAGCAATTATCTGAGCTGTCCCAATCGGCCCAGAAGTTTCATAATTTGGTTTGCAGCAGCGCAGAGAGAATCTGGCCGGAGCTGGCTGATTGTGCTGCTGATAACATTGCACTGGATTTGAAGAGTTTCTTGACTCAGCATCCGGCCGTAAAAGTTGAAATAATCCGGCGAAGTTTGATTCGCTTGGGCAGTGGTGAGAGAGATTTGACACATCAGCACTATGAAAGAGTGTTGCAGTTAGCGCAGCGAAATATTAGCGGCAGCGCCGTAAGGCGTCCTGTGGAGAAAATAGAATTGCCGGACGGGCTTGTGGTTCAGCGAGAATACGAAAATTTGTTTTTTCTCCGACCCAAAGAAAAAGCCGCTGCTGAGGAGTTGATAAACAAGATTGTCGAATTGAATATCCCGGGGCAGACGCAATTTGGCCAATATCTGATAGAGGCCACCATACTTGATGCTGCAAGCTCGAGCCTGGATACTCACAGAAGAAGGAAATCGAGAATCGGGCTTATTGAGTGGTTTGATTTGGATAAGGTGAACCTGCCCTCAGCGGTTCGTTCTCGGCAAGCTGGTGACAGGTTTTGGCCTCTGGGTTTGGCTTCGGAAAAGAAGGTGGGCAAATTTCTTACGTCTGCGAAAGTGCCGCAGGAGATACGCAAGAAGGTGCTTATTGTTGCTGATGCCGATAAGATAATTTGGGTTTGGCCGATTAGAATAAGTGAAAAGACAAAGATTACCAGTGAGACTCAAAGGATTCTTCAACTGCAGATAGCTGATACTAAACTGGTGGATTAGGCTGATTGCTGGCAATAAATTCTTGACAAGGGGGGAG
>CAYYFT010000259.1:0-2281 GCA_964471015.1 uncultured Pirellulales bacterium
AATCGGCAGCTCGTTCCCAAATCCACCTGCATTGTGGCGAGATTTCGATTGTTGATGCCGAGAACGCTGTAGCCTTTTTTGGGAAAGCCAATCAGGCTGCGAACTTGTAATAAGGTGTCGGCCTGATGGACTTCCAACAAGACCGTTAACGTCAGCTCGGCTGCCTCTATCATTAAATCCATCAGCTCACCGGGCGTTAACGCTTCAGCTATTAACAGTATCGCATCGGCGCCGGCGGCGCGGGATTCGTAAACCTGCCATATATCGATAATAAAATCTTTGCGCAAAATCGGCAAATCCACCACTTCCTTGATTTGGCTCATATACTCGAGTCGGCCTTGAAAGTATTTTTCATCGGTAAGCACACTGATTGCATCAGCGCCACATCTCTGGTAGGCCTGCGCAATCGCCACGGCGTCAAAATCTTCACGAATAACCCCGTCCTTCAGCGAGGCCTTCTTGACCTCTGCAATAACATTCAACCCCCTGTTGTTGCGCTTAGTGACAGCCTTGTAGAAATTGCGGCACCTCGGCACAGAGACAATCTCGGCCTTAAGCTGTTCCGTGCTTCTCTGCGAGCGACGAAGCTCAACCTCAGCCCTTTTATCAACTACGATTTTATCCAATATACCCGCCAATACACCTACCCCGATACTTTTACATAAGCCATACGAACCTGGCCAAGAGTATTTTCAAGAACCTTCTTTTCCTCTTCAGTCAAGTTACCTTTGGTTTTTTTCTCAATGGTATCGAGCATATCGATACTGTACTTGGCCAACTCCAAATCGGGCTCTTTCCCCTCCTGTCCCTCCACCTGCAACATGCCTAAGGCAAACAATGCCTGCGTAACAAGCATACTTATCAGCGCAGCAAAATCACCTTTCGGCAAAGGCCCGTGACGAGACTTATCCTGCTGTGTTTTTTCCTTCCCGGTCTTTTCCTTCTCTGTTTTTTCCTGTGCAGCCAATATTTCTTTCTCCTTTTGAGCCTGCTGCTTCCAATCTTCGTCAATTATAATCTTCTTGTCTTTCTTTTTTTCTTCTTCAGCCATAATTTCGTCCCTCATCGTATCTTGCACGACTCACTTTGTTACCTTTTATGCCGGAACTTCTTCATACTTCTGTCGATATCTCTTTTTTGCTGGCGCTCGGCGATTTTCTTGCGCTTGTCGTATTGCCTTTTGCCCCTGGCCAGCGCCAGTTCTATTTTTGCCAGTCCCCTGTCGCTAAAATAAATCCGAAGAGGCACAAGCGTAAAGCCCCGCTGCTCCAGCTTTGTTTTTACCCTGTGAATCTCAGCCTTGTGCAGCAGCAGTTTTCTTCTTCTGGTCGGCTCATGATTGCTTACGCCGGCCTGTTGATATTGGGCTATGCTGGCGCCAACAAGCCAGCACTGGTCATTTATAATCCTGGCGTATGAGCCGTCAAGGTCGGCCTGGGCGGCACGAAGTGATTTTACCTCCGTGCCTAAAAGCGACACCCCTGCCTCGAACTTCTCTACAAGCTCAAAGTTTCGATAGGCCTTCTTATTAACCGCCGCCGAACCTTGTTTATCCTTGCTCTGGCGTAAGCCATCTTGACGATTGCGCGATTTCGCCGCCATTTAAGCTATAATATCCAGATAGCAGCAATTTTGCAAGAGGAGAGGTTCCTGCAGATTTGCACCGTTCGCTAAAACCTGGCTCGGCCGTCATTTATTGAGCAGCCATTGATGCACCAACGCCGCCGAAAACCATACCGCAAAACTTGCGCAAAGCACAATCCATAGGGATAACTGTTTCCGAAAGCACATAAAAGCCACAAGGAAAAACAAAATGCTCGGCAAAATGCCCCACAAAGCCCCCTTGCAGTAATCGTTCATCAGGCTGAAATTGCCCGGATTGTCCAGATACAGCCAAACAAGCACGATAAGGCCGGTCAAAGGCATCACAGCAATAAGGCCGGCTAATGTCGGAAGTTTGCGTCCTATCTGCGCGCAAAAAGCAATGACGCAAACGCTAATCAATAACTTGATAACAAATCGCATACAGGCACTTGAATCAGTTTAATTCCTACCCGCCGGCTAAATTTTTACTTAATGAACCGGACAGTCAACGGATAGCGATAAGACTGACCATTATTGGCTTTCACCGCTGCAACGAGCAGAAAGACCAAGTCAACAACACCAACAGCCGCAAGCAGAAAGACACCAACGCATATAAAAGTCAACACCGCAGAAATAAGCCCGTAAATCGTCATAGAAATCTGGAAGTTCACCGCCTCTTTACCTTGCCCATCAACAA
>CAYYFT010000260.1:0-2264 GCA_964471015.1 uncultured Pirellulales bacterium
GCTCAGTTTGGCTAGAGCGCTGCGTTCGGGACGCAGAGGTCGCTGGTTCGAATCCAGTCACCCCGACTTTGCCCGCTTGGCAGTGGACAATTTGAGCAGGTTGAGTCGGAGTGTAAATTTATTGAAGTTAACTTAAACAAGCCATTGAAATACCTCAGCTCAGTTTGGCCAGAGCGTCCCTTAGGGAAGGTCGCTGGTTCCGCCGTAGGGCGTCCTGTGGAGAATCCAGTCACCCCGACTGTTTTTTTACGCTGGTAAGGAAAATGATAAAGATAAATGTGCTCAAAAAAAGGCCTATATAAATTCAACGAAATTGAAAAGAAATGGCAGCGGTTCTGGGAGGAACGCAAAACGTTCAGAGCGAAGGACTGCGACAGCTCCAGGCGCAAGTATTACGTTCTCGATATGTTTCCCTACCCCAGTGCTCAGGGCTTGCACGTTGGCCATCCGGAAGGTTATACGGCAAGCGATATTGTCGCCCGGTATAAGCGGATGAAAGGGTTTAACGTTTTGCACCCTATGGGCTGGGATGCATTCGGTTTGCCGGCTGAGCAGTATGCCGTCGAGACCAGCACCGCTCCTAAGATGACGACAGAAAATAATATAGCTGTTATACGCCGACAAATCAAATCGCTGGGCTTTAGTTATGACTGGGACAGGGAAGTTAATACTACCGACCCGAATTATTACAAGTGGACGCAGTGGATATTTTTGAAATTTTTCAATAATTACTTCGACGAGGCCGAGCAAAAAGCCAAACCGATTGAAGAACTGCACATTCCGAAGAGATTGAGTGAAGAGCAAAAACGACAGTACATAGATGAGCATCGTTTAGCTTATGAGGATGAGGTGGCGGTTAATTGGTGTCCGGCTCTGGGAACGGTTCTGGCAAATGAGGAGGTAATCGGCGGGGTCAGTGAAAGAGGAGGACATCCGGTAACCAGAAAGCCGATGCGCCAGTGGATGCTGCGAATAACCAAATTCGCTGAGCGCCTGCTTGACGATTTGAAAGAAGTGGACTGGCCGGACTCGATAAAGAAATTGCAAATCGATTGGATAGGCAAAAGTACCGGTGCTGATGTTGATTTCAAAGTCGATGGTTTTAATGAAACCATTCGCGTCTTTACCACCCGGCCGGATACCTTGTTCGGCGCAACTTATATGGTAATGGCCCCCGAGCACCCGCTTGTAGATAAACTTACAAGCAATGACAGGAAAGAAACTGTTCAAAAATATCGCCAGGAAGCTGCACGCAAGAGCGATTTAGACAGAACTGATTTAGCTAAAGAAAAAACTGGTGAACCAACAGGCGCTTACGCAATCAATCCCGTCAACGGCGAAAAGATTCCAATCTGGATAAGCGATTACGTTTTGCTCAGCTACGGCACCGGTGCGATAATGTCGGTGCCGGCCCACGATGAAAGGGATTTTGAGTTTGCTAAAAAATACAATCTCGAAATCAAAGTTGTTGTTGAACCGCCTCGTGATAAGAGCATTCTCTTAGGTATAAGAGAAGATTCTGAAGAAGTTAGACCAGGACTTACGGTTGGTACTTATCCGGGTATTGACGTAGAAAGTTTTAGTGAACAGGGTCTTTATGATGGATATTACGATGCTGTAATGCAAGGAGAGTTACCATATACAGGAGACGGTGTTGCTATACATTCTGGAAAATACAACAAAATGCCTACAGCAATAATGAAAGAGGAAATCACAAAGGATCTTGCAGAGAAAGGTCTCGGCGGAAAAGCGGTCAATTATAAGCTGCGAGACTGGCTTTTCAGCAGACAGCGTTACTGGGGCGAGCCGTTCCCGATTCTACATACTAACGACGGCGGTGTTGTCGGGCTTTCGGAGCAGGACTTGCCTTTAGAATTGCCGGAGGTTAAAAACTACAAACCCTGCGGCACAGGTGAGTCGCCGCTGGCCAATATTGCTGATTGGGTCAATGTCGTGTTGCCTGATGGTTCGAAGGCAAGACGTGAAACCAACACAATGCCTCAATGGGCAGGAAGCTGCTGGTATTATCTGCGATACCTTGACCCGCAAAACACTCGGCAGGGTTGGGACCCGAAGAAGGAAAAATACTGGATGGGTGAGGGAGGGGTTGATTTGTATATCGGAGGTGCCGAGCATGCGGTGCTGCATCTTTTGTATGCGCGGTTCTGGCACAAGCTGCTTTACGACTTGGGTTTCGTCAGCACCAAAGAGCCATTTAAGAAGCTCGTCAATCAGGGAATGATTTTAGGCGAAGACGGCCAGAA
>CAYYFT010000261.1:0-2258 GCA_964471015.1 uncultured Pirellulales bacterium
TTGGGACAAGGACAGCTGGGAGGCCAATTTGCATCATTATGGCATCCATAATCCCGACCTTTCATTTGTAGTTACAATAAAGTTTAAAGCATCGCTCAGGGCAGTACCATTGCGGATTCCCCGGCAGTCCGCAGTCCTGTGGACTCTCCGCAGGACACCTTACGGTGGAAAGCTACAAAGAAATGGTTGTGAATGGCGAAATCCTTTTCGCTGGAGCGTAAAAATCAACTACCTGGGGTCAAAATCACCTCTAATTGCGGCATTCTTGGCGCTGATGAGTTCTTTTTCTCCCAAAATTGTTGATTTTATGCTCAATACCGGCACTCCTTCGCTGGTAAGCAAAAGTCTTCTAAAACAGATTTCGCTTTGCTCTTCTAAATTCACTTTTCTTCCGTTGCATCAAGAAGCCATACCCACGTTTGCCTTTGCCGACTGCAACGGAGGTTAAACACATCTCTGTAACTTAACCACTGTTTGAGAAAGGGCTTACAGCCACTTTCTCTTTTGCGTGCCCCTTTACAAAGCAACTATAAACTACGAATTATACGGGACAATCCGCAATCCTGTTCATCATCGGTATATCGAGCATTATGCTATAGCACTTTTGATAATTGGTCAAGAAAAAAACAATTGCGTGAATTAACCGATTTATGGCTTTTAAGGCCATTATTGAAGGCAGGATAACGGAAAAGGGTGTTTGATTTTTAGGGCTTTTGGTAAAAATCTCTATAAGTCTTTTGCAAAAAAGGAGTTATGTTATTTCGATAATCAGCGCTTTTGGGCATTTTTTGGCCTGTTTTCGTGTGCTTTTGGGCAAAAACGCACAAAAATATATGCCTTTTGAGCAAAAATTAACAGACGTTTCAGGTAGTCAACGGATTGTTTATTTTTTAGTTGATTTGCACCTGCCGGAGACGAGGACGCAGTTTGCTTTTTCGACCCGCGTTGAAATTGAGCAGGTAGTTGTTGGTGGATAGTAAACAGCATTTAGTAAAGCATCTGAGATTCCCTTGCTCTACTCATAATGAGAAGGGGTTTCGGTTTTTGCAATGGCAGGGAGGCCAGTTTTGGGATAATATATTGCAAATCTTAATCATCAAGCCCGTCCCGAGCGAAGTCGAGGGGATGGCTTACACTACTTCTGGTGATTTGGATTGTATATTTTGTAAGCTCGCAGGAGTAGAGTTTGTTTTAGGTGAGCGGATGAGCGAAGAGCGAAGAGATTCGGGGCCGGAAACAATCGAGAAGAAATCGCTTCGGCCGGCTTTAATTGTTTCAGCGGAGACAATCTCCGAGTATTCGATATTCTTAGGACATCTGTTGATTGGTCTGGCTGATGAATCGATTCCCACGGCTCTGGTTTGTCCGGCGAATTGCAATCTGGCCTCTGTCGTTCCACCATCGGTTCGGGTTATACGGCATCCCGCTTTTAATCTGCCTCTGTTCCGGCGGCAAAACAGGAGGAGGCTTGTTGAGCAGCTCAGCGGTTTTAAGCCGACCGTTCTGCACTGTTTGTGCGAGAGCGAAGCACCTCTTGCCAGGCAATTGGCGTGGCAACTGGATTTGCCTTATTTGTTGATGGTTAATTCGCTGCAGAAGCGATTTAGTCGGCCTTTTATTTCATCGAGCCGTTGCGCAAAAATCATTGTGCCGGCTGAAAGTATCGCCGCCAACGTTGCAAAAGTTTATCCTAACTTTGCTGGGCGAATTGAGCGGATAAATATCGGCACCTTTGCCTCAGAAACCAGTAGTTGTTTCCGCCGGCCCAACTGGCTCACAAGTATGGTAACGGCTCATCCGCTGGATAATGAAAGTGATTTTGAGAGTTTATTTGGTGCGATAAGGCATCTGGCGATTGATGGATATGAATTTATGTTAGTGATGACAGGAAGTGGACGAGCGGAAAAGCACGTGTGGAAATTGCTGACTACGCTTGGTCTTTCGCAGGTCGTTACCATTGTTCCAAGGCTGGAGATGCTGCGTTCGGTTCTTGCAGCCGGTGATATTTTCATCCAGCCCCAGCCCGGCAATGCTTTTAACCCTTTGTTGCTGGAGGCGATGAGTGTCGGGGCAGCCGTTGCAGCCTGCAAGGGCGGAGTTGATGATTTGATTATCGAGGACAAAACCGCAGTTGTGTTTGACCCAGCTGATGAGCTTAGTATATATGGCACTCTGCAGCAGCTCTTCGACAGGCGGGAGCTGGCGCAACAAATCGCCACAGCAGCACAGCAGTATTTGAGAGAAAATCACACCGTCAG
>CAYYFT010000262.1:0-2255 GCA_964471015.1 uncultured Pirellulales bacterium
CCAGCGGCTTGTTTTTATGTCTCTTGTCTCTCGGTATCGGCCCGGGCGATGAGGTTATTACCACGCCCTTTACTTTCATCGCTTCAGCGACTACTATTATGATGGCCGGCGCTAAGCCCGTCTTTATCGATATTGACCCGGCAACTTTGAATATCGACCCTGCAAAAATCGAATCCAAAATTACCGACAAGACTAAAGCTATTATGCCGGTCGAGGCCTTCGGCAGCCCCGCCGGCTTCGACAAAATCTCCTCAATCGCCCAAAAACACAACCTGACCCTCCTTGAAGATAGCTGCGAGGCATTGGGCTCGGAATTGAATGGCAGAAAGGCCGGCACATTCGGGAAAATGAGCGTATTTGCATTTTATCCGAATAAGCAAATCACCACCGGCGAGGGTGGAATGATTTCAACAGACGATGATGATTTAGCGGATATGTGCGTTTCCCTTCGAAATCAGGGCAGGGGCAAAGGTAGCGGCTGGTTAAGTCACGAACGGCTGGGTTACAATTATCGCCTCAGTGACATCAATTGCGCCCTTGGTATTGTGCAGCTTTCCAGAATTGACGAAATCAAAGCCAAACGCAAGCAGGTCGCAAAATGGTATCAACAAATGCTCTCTGACGATGACCGGCTGATAGTGCCGACCGAACCCCCCGGCTGCGACATAAGCTGGTTTGTTTTTGTCGTTCGCCTTGCGGATAGTTTCTCTCTAAAGCAGCGTAATGGGATTCTCGAGGCAATGAATGCCAAAGGCATTCAAGTCGGCAACTATTTTTCGCCTGTGCATCTTCAGCCGTTTATGGCCGAGCAGTTCGGATATAAGGAGGGTGATTTCCCCGTCACCGAATCCACCGCTGAAAGGACTATCGCCCTGCCGTTCTACAATAACCTTGCCAAAGACGAAGTCACAACCGTCTGCAAAACGCTGAAAGAAATTTTGGATAAAAATTTACCCGCTGGTTGACCAGTTTCCTTTAGCAAATACCAAGAATAAATGACATTTCTTGTGTATTTTCTATTTGGCAACTGTGGTTTTTTATCTTAAGTATTTAATAGGAGGCAAATACAGTAGGCTAAGGCCGATAAAAAAGCGTTTTGGGCAGGAGGGGATTTTATGAGGGCCTGGAGAAGCAAATTTATATTTTTGCTGGTAGTTTATTTTGCCGGCTTTGCGACCGCAATTTATTGCCTGGCGCCCGTGCCTGAAGCCTATCAGCTTTCTGAAAAGAGCTTTGGATATTCAGCGTTAAAATCGGACGAATTCGCACAATCTTTTAACGTTGGGATGCACAAATGCCTGGATTTTGGCAAGGATGCCGCCCGGCGTGTGAAAACCTTTGTGAAACAAAAACTTGATGATAGGCGTCAGGCTGACGGCTAAACAGCAGCGAAGCTGGTTTTAAGCTGCTGACACATAACACCTGATACAGGCCGGAAAAAGGAAGGGGGGGCTTGTATGCAAGGTCTGTTGGCCGTGGGCTCGCAGGCCCACGGCCGTTCTTCTGCGCAAAAAAACACTGTTGAGCAACCATATTATGATAAGTCTACCAGATGGGCTTTGGGAAGCTTTTCTTCGATAATCGCTCGCGCCAAATTGACCCAGCTCTTACAGCCATCGAGCACAACGCTGTCACTGCTGGCTGCGGTTAAGTCTGTCTTTATCAGTTCGGCATCGGGGCTGAGCGAAAGTTCGATTTTCCAATTCCAGTTATTTTCCTGTGCCAATTCGCCAATCAGTTTTTTTAGTCTTCCACTATTCGAGACGGGACTATCCAGCAGCCATAGACAATTATCTACGTTGTGCTCTTGCAAAAATTTACCTATAAGCTGCACAGCCGGTATCGTTTCGGTAACCTTACGGTATGTTCCGTGTATGCTTGCCAAATCTCGAAAGCAGCCGTCACGACCCTTAAAAACACAGGCGCCACTCATCGCCGCTTCGATGGTTATCAATACGTTGTAACCGTCAATAACAATGTCCCTGCCGCCAAGCTCGGCGAGTTTGACTTCACGCTGCCTTCGGGATGTTAACTGCTGGTTGGAGCAGGCGCTTCGCATAATGGCCTGTCTCTGTCTTTCTGTGAGCGAGAACTTATCCCCCACTAATTTAAGAGCACTCTTTTCCGCATAACCTTTTGTCAACAGAAGTGAAAAGTCAGCAAGGGCCGACCGTAAATCCGAAATTGCAGCAGGGACGAACAATTTAGCATCTGACGGATGTGGTCCTCTGTGAGTTCGCTTATCGGGCATATTT
>CAYYFT010000263.1:0-2234 GCA_964471015.1 uncultured Pirellulales bacterium
TTTCAGGGCAAATTTGGATTTAATGATACGGATGTGTACAAAGTCATTGAGGGTGCATCTTATTCGCTCAGACTTTATCCTGATGCTGAGCTTGAAAAATATCTGGATTTGCTAATAGCGAAAATAGCAACTGCCCAGACAGAAGATGGATACATATATACCGCGGGGCAGATTAAGACAAAAGCGGAAAAGCAGGTTTGGTGCCTGAGTGAGCCGCGCTGGTCGGACCTTCGGAACGGTCACGAGTTGTATAATTCTGGTCATATGTATGAAGCAGCAGTGGCACACTACCAAGCGACGGGCAAGCGTTCGTTTCTGGATGTGGCTATCAAGAATGCAGACCTTTTGTGCCGAGTGTTTGGCCCCGGCAAAAATCAAGGTGTGCCTGGCCATCAGGAAGTTGAGATTGGTCTTGTGAAATTGTATCGCGTTACAGGTAATGAAAAGTATCTGAAATTAGCGAAGTTCTTTCTTGACGAACGTGGCAACGCTGATGGGCACAAGCTCTATGGGCCTTACAATCAGGACCACGAGCCAGTGGTTGAGCAGAGCGAGGCGGTCGGCCACGCTGTCAGGGCGGGTTATATGTATTCGGCAATGGCCGATGTCGCTGCGCTTACCGGTGATGCCGACTACATTAAAGCGATGAACCGGATATGGGAAAATGTCGTATCAAGGAAGCTGTATCTGACCGGCGGCATTGGTGCTAGGCACAGGGGCGAGTCCTTCGGGGACAATTACGAATTGCCAAACAAGACAGCATACAACGAGACCTGTGCTGCTATCGCAAACGCGATGTGGAACCACCGGCTTTTTCTGCTGCACGGGGACGCAAAGTATATCGACGTGCTGGAGCGGGTAATCTACAACGGATTTCTTTCGGGGATATCGCTTGGCGGGGATGAGTTTTTCTATCCGAATCCACTGGCCTCGGACGGCAGGTACAAATTCAATAAAGGGTCTGCGACACGCAGCCCTTGGTTTGATTGCTCGTGCTGTCCGACGAATGTTGTACGCTTTATGCCATCGCTGCCGGGATATGTTTACGCACACCGCGACGATGTGCTATACGTAAATCTTTTTGTTGGGGGTAGCGGAACTGTCAAGATGAAAGCAAATATGGTACAGTTGAAGCAGCAGACGCGATATCCATGGGATGGGCATGTTAAGATTACAGTCGAGCCTGAACGTTCAGATGAATTTTCAGTTTACGTTCGTATTCCCGGCTGGGCGCAAGGTAAACCCGTGCCGAGTGACTTGTATCGTTACCTTAATAAAAGCGATAAGAAAGTGACGCTGAGGGTCAATGGCGAGTCGATTGCCCTGGATATGGAGAAGGGCTTTGCCCGCATCAGTCGAAGGTGGAAGAAAGGCGATGTAATCGAATTGAATTTGCCGATGCCGATACGGCGAGTGGTATGCAATGAAAAAGTTAAGGAAAATGCAGGACACATAGCACTTGAGCGTGGCCCAATTGTATACTGTGCTGAAGGGGCGGACAATGGCGGGCAGGTGTTTAACATTGTCCTGCCGGATGATATGCCGCTTGAGGCTGAGTACCGCAAGGATATGTTTGGCGGTGTAACTGTAATTGCCGGCAAGGCCAGCGGTTTGTATCCGGGTGAGGACGGCGAATCGGTGGTAACAAAAGAACAAAGCTTCCTGGCAATTCCGTACTATGCGTGGTCGCATCGAGATGTAGGCGAAATGGCGGTTTGGCTGCCCCGGCGGGTTTCGTTGAACTTTGATGTGCAATAGATATTATAAAGGTCACAAAAAATATTAAATACTAAAGAATTGATTGGCTCACTATAGACAGGACAACTAACGGAAACTCTCTATTTGATAAAGCGTGTGGGAGCGGATGTAATTATTACGTATTTCGCCAAGGATGTAGCAAAACAGTTGTCAAAATGACAGCTTAAAAGCTGTCATCCCGAGCGCAGTCTCACCGTAGGCGGACGCAGTCGAGGGATCTATTAAAAACTGTCATTCCTGCGCAGGCAGGAATCCATTATATTTAGCCCCCACCCTGCGTGGTGGGGGTTATCTCTCGACGAAGTTTTTCCCACATCCCAAAAAAGCTTGATAATTTTTCTTGACATATCATATCTTATGTGATAGTTTCATAACGAGGACTTTGTACAGCGAGCTTAAAAAAATCGATTTTTTGCTGCTCAAAAGTCATTCGAGAAGAGGAGTGAGTGATGAAAAGTAAGATTGTTGGGGGAATA
>CAYYFT010000264.1:0-2231 GCA_964471015.1 uncultured Pirellulales bacterium
TCGGCGACGGCGTCGGCCTCGGCTTCGGTGGCGTTTTCGAGAAATTTATCAATCAGGATGGGTCTTTCCGGTGTTATCTCCACCGCTGCAGCGACATACTCCCGCAGCATTTCCTTATCGTGGACAACTTCCATACCACGTCCGCCGAGGACGTAGGACGGCCGAACCATCAGCGGATAACCAATTCGCTTGGCAATGGCAAAGGCCTCGTCAAGATTACTTGCCATACCGGATTCGGGCATAGGAATGCCGAGCTTTTTCATTATCGCCCGGAATCGGTCACGGTCCTCAGCCAAGTCTATGGCCTCCGGCGATGTGCCGATTATTTTGACACCGGCCCGTTCGAGCTCGCCTGCGATATTAAGCGGGGTCTGGCCGCCAAACTGGACAATGATACCTTCGGGTTTTTCCTTCTCGTAGATGCTC
Source organism: uncultured Pirellulales bacterium (assembly GCA_964471015.1). GTDB lineage: Bacteria > Planctomycetota > Phycisphaerae > Sedimentisphaerales > Anaerobacaceae > CAYYFT01. The sequence goes on from CAYYFT010000264.1 coordinate 427, forward strand.
AAAACATCTTCGACTGTAAGCGGCTCGAAGTAGAGCTTATCAGAGGTATCATAATCGGTCGAGACGGTCTCCGGATTGCAGTTGACCATAATTGATTCGAATCCTTCGTCTCTGAGAGTAAAAGCGGCGTGGACACAGCAATAGTCGAATTCGATTCCCTGGCCGATGCGGTTTGGCCCGCCGCCCAAGACCATTATCTTGCGGTTTTTGCTTACACTGACGCTGTCAGGTGCATTGTAAGTGGAGAAATAATAGGCTGCATTTTCTACACCGCTGACCGGTACCGGCTCCCAGGCCTCGACTACGCCCAGCTTTATGCGCCGCCGGCGGATTTTATCTTCTGGAATGCCGAGAAGCCCGGATAGATAACGGTCGGCGAAACCGTCCTTTTTGGCCTGTGTTAGCAACTCATCGGGAAGCTGTTTGCCCTTGAACTTGAGGATTTTTTCCTCGAGCCGGACGAGCTCAGCCATTTGTTCGATGAACCATCGTTTGATGTGCGTTTTCTCGAAAAGGGTATCGATGTCGGCTCCCTTGCGGAGTGCCTCATACATAACGAACTGCCGTTCACTGGTAGCGATGCTCACGAGGCCCATCAGCTCGTCAAGTGAAAGTTTGTTGAAATTCTTTGCGAAGCCCAGTCCATATCTGCCGGTCTCGAGGGAGCGGATGGCCTTTAGAAATGCCTCCTTGTAGTTCTTGCCGATACTCATCACCTCACCCACGGCCCGCATCTGCGTTCCGAGTTTATCCTCGACGCCTTTGAACTTCTCGAAGGCCCATCGGGCGAATTTGACAACCACATAATCACCGGAGGGGGTATATTTCTCAAGCGTGCCGTCTCTCCAGTATGGTATTTCGTCCAGAGTCAATCCGCCGGCGAGCATCGAAGAGACGAGAGCTATCGGGAAACCGGTGGCTTTTGAGGCAAGCGCCGACGAACGTGAGGTTCTTGGGTTGATTTCGATTACGACGACGCGGCCGGTTCCGGGGTCGTGGGCAAACTGTATGTTTGTGCCGCCGATGACCTCAATGGCGTCAACGATGTCGTAGGAGTATTTCTGCAGACGTTTTTGCAGTTCGGGGTCAATAGTGAGCATTGGTGCGGTGCAGTATGAATCACCGGTGTGAACGCCCATAGCGTCGACGTTTTCAATAAAGCAGACGGTTATCTTCTGGCTCTTTGAATCGCGGACGACCTCCAGTTCCAGTTCCTCCCGTCCTAAAACGGATTCTTCGACGAGAATTTGCCCGACGAGGCTTGCGGAAAGGCCTCGGCTGGCTACTGTTTGCAGTTCTTCCAGATTATAGACAAGCCCTCCGCCTGTGCCTCCCATAGTGTAAGCAGGGCGAATGACAACAGGAAAGCCCATCTCGTCAGCGATTTTTTCAGCTTCTTCTACGGTTACGGCCAGCTTGCTTTTCGGCATATCGATGCCGAGGCGGTCCATTGTTTCTTTGAAGGCGCCACGGTCCTCGCCGCGCTTGATGGCATCAATCTGAACGCCGATTACTTTGACGCCATATTTTTTGAGCACGCCTGCATTGGCGAGTTCGGAAGAGAGATTAAGTCCGCTCTGGCCTCCGAGGTTCGGCAGTAAGGCGTCGGGGCGTTCGGCTTCGATGATTTTCGTCATAGTCTCGAGGTTGAGCGGCTCGATGTAGGTTGCATCAGCCATACCCGGGTCGGTCATAATGGTAGCGGGATTGGAATTGACCAGGACTATTTCATAGCCTAACTTGCGAAGGGCCTTGCAGGCTTGCGTGCCGGAATAATCAAATTCGCAGGCCTGGCCGATGATAAT
>CAYYFT010000265.1:0-2228 GCA_964471015.1 uncultured Pirellulales bacterium
TCGGTGCAACATCGCCCCGACCAGACAATGAGCATCGCAAAAGGTTCAGACCGGGCGGAAACTCTCAATAAAGCAATAAAGCTGCTCGGTGGGATAGAAAGATTCGTCAGGCCTGGCGAAACGGTTGCAATAAAACCCAACGTTGCATTTGCATCACCGCCGATGTTAGGCGCTACGGCTAATCCTGAACTGGTGGCTGAAGTGGTGCGGCTGTGTTACAGCAGAGGTAAAGCAAAAAAAGTTATCGTTACCGACAATCCGATTAACGACCCTGCAAGCTGCTTTGCGTTAAGCGGCATAGGCAAAGCGGCAAGTGCTGCTGGTGCTAAGGTTGTATTGCCAAAGGCAAAATTCTTCAAGCATACTACCTTGGCCGGAGGAACGCTTATTAAGGATTGGCCCATTCTCTTCGAGCCATTCGCTAAGGTTGATAAGGTGATTGGTATTGCACCTGTCAAAAACCATCACAGGGCCGGCGCTTCAATGACAATGAAAAATTGGTATGGGCTTTTAGGCGGACGGCGGAATATCTTTCATCAGGATATTAACACCATCATTGCTGAGTTAGCTATGATGGTAAGGCCGACGTTGGTTATACTCGACGGCACTGAGGTTATGATGACCAACGGCCCGACCGGAGGCTCGATTTCAGATTTAAGGCGTGCAAATACTTTAATCGCAAGCACCGACTGCGTGGCAGCTGATTCCTACGGCTGTTCCCTGCTGGATATGAAGGTCTCGGATTTGCCATACCTTGCGAAGGCTGAAAAAGCCGGCGTAGGAACCACTGATTACGAATCACTTAAACCGATACTCGCCACAGTGAGTTAAATTAAGTTTATGAAAATTGTACAAGCAAGACGAATAAGTCAGGTTTTCTTCTTTCTCCTGTTTATCTGGTTTTGCATAGTCAGCACAGTGGGTGAGAAGCTGTGGCAGTTGCGAGGTTGGCCCGTTAATTGGTTCCTGCAGCTTGACCCGCTGGCGGCGATAGGCACGATACTAACCACGCATGCACTTTACCGAGGTCTCTTATGGGCATTGGTTACAATCATATTGACAATAGTATTCGGGCGATTTTTCTGCAGTTGGGTTTGTCCTTTCGGCTCACTGCATCACTTTGTGGGATTTTGGGGCAATCGAAAAAAATCAGCGGCACAAAAAATCCGGCTCAACAAATACCGAAAGGCCCAGTGCATAAAATACTTCATACTCGTATTCTTTCTTTTTATGGCTGCGTTTCCATCAATTGCGGCCAGTTTGCAGGTGGGCCTGCTCGACCCTATACCACTGATAACCCGCTCCTTTAACCTCATATTTTTACCAATAGTTGATAGGTCCGTTAACTTTGTTTCAGTAAGCGACCGGTTCTATGTGGGGGGCTGGTTAATATTTGCGATATTTTTGATAGCTGTTCTGCTCAATTTGACTATACCGAGATTCTACTGCAGATTTATATGTCCCCTGGGAGCATTATTTGGCATCATTAACAGGTTTGCCATCTGGCGAATCGGCAAAAGACAGAACGAATGCGTTAATTGCAAATTATGCGAGAAATCTTGTGAAGGCGGCTGTGAACCTGCGGGCAAAATGAGGATAAGCGAATGCGTGCTTTGCTTCAACTGCCTCGACGACTGCGGGGAAAACATAATCAGTTACCAGACACAACCGTCACTGGCAGGTGAAATCACGAATCCGGATATTTCGCGAAGAGGATTTGTGCTCTCGCTCGCAAGCGGTATTTTTGCAATACCAGCAGTCAGGCTCAGCGGCAAATTAGGCAGCAATTGGTATCATAAAGTTATCCGGCCGCCCGGCGCATTGGCTGAGAAAGAATTCCTGAAGAGATGTATCAAGTGCGGCCAATGTATGCGGGTTTGTCCTACAAATGTTATCCAGCCCGGTGGAATCGACGGCGGATTGGAAAATCTCTGGACACCCGTGCTGAACAACCGAATCGGCTCCAGTGGCTGCCAGCTGAACTGTGTTGCGTGTGGACAGGTTTGTCCAACCTCGGCTATCAGGCCGATTACCCTCTCCGAGAAACTCGGAACCGGCGAGTTTGCTGAGGCCGGACCAATCAAATTAGGAACTGCCTTTTTTGACCGTGGCAGGTGTCTTCCCTGGGCGATGGATAAGCCCTGCATCGTATGCGAAGAAAACTGCCCCGTCAGCCCAAAAGCAATTTATACGCAGGAATGTTTCAATACAATAAGAGATGGTATTTT
>CAYYFT010000266.1:0-2193 GCA_964471015.1 uncultured Pirellulales bacterium
CCGGCTCCAGCAGCGGTATCGGCCAGGCAACGGCTATTATGTTCAGTAAGCAGGGTTGTTTCGTCGGTGTCCATTACTTCCAAACAAAAAAAGGCGGCGAAAAAACACTCGAACAGGTCAAAAAAAATAGCGTCGGCATCCTGCTTTGTGCAGATATACGTGACGAAAAACAGGTAAACCGGATGGTCGAGCAGTTTGCCAAAACCGCCGGTGGCATCGATATCCTTGTCAATAATGCCGGCTCGCTCATTGACCGTCAGCCCTTCGAAACCGCAACGCTGGATTATCACGAAGACGTATATGCCACCAATGTCCGCAGTATCTTTCTGGCGACAAGGGCCGCACTGCCGTACCTGAAAAAGTCCAAAGGCAACATAGTCAATATCGGCTCAATCGCCGGCCATACTGGCGGAGCTGGCGGCTCTGGAATCTACGCAGGCGCAAAGGCGGCCGTCGCCACCGAGACTATCGCTATGGCGAGAGAATTCGCCACCTATGGCATACGAGTAAATAGCGTCCTGCCCGGCCTAATTGAAACAAGGTTCCACGAAAGGTTCAGCAGCCCTGAACGCAAAAAAGCAGTTGCCGAGCAGACCCCGCTCGGAAGAAATGGCACCGCTGAGGACGTCTCTTATGCGGTGTTGTTCCTCGCAAGCGAGGCCGCTGCCTTTATCACCGGAGAATATATCGCAGTCAACGGCGGCTTGTATATGAGAGCCTGAAAAAACAATCCTTGCGTTTAGCGGTTTTTTTGCTATAAATGTATTCGGCAACACAACAAATCAAAAAATAAAAATAAGATGGACCCCAAATGCAACGTCACGCACGGATGCAAATAGAGCAAAGCCGCATTTGCAAAACACCGCAAACAGTCTCTCCCCTCAAAAGCGATAAAAAACGCCTGGGGACCTTGAAAAAACAGTGGGCAATCCAGCCGCCGCACCCCAAAGCCGGCGAACTGGCCGGGTCGTTGAAAGTCTCACCTCTTTTGGCACAGGTTTTAATCAATCGTGGAATAACAGACGCGCGAACCGGCGCCGTCTTTCTAAGGCCGAAACTGAACGAGCTTATCAGCCCGGAGCTGATGCCGGGTGTCGAACCAGCAGTCAGCCGAATAAAGCAGGCCGTCAAAGGAAGAGAAAAAATCACCATTTATGGCGACTATGATGTAGATGGGATTACCGGTGCTGCTATTCTCTGGCAGATTCTGACGCTGCTCGGTGCCGACGTAAATTACTACATCCCCCACCGCATCGACGAAGGTTACGGCCTAAACGAAGAAGCCATCCATACACTGGTGCAGGACGGCACCAAACTCTTAATCACCGTTGATTGTGGTATCAACGCAGCTAAATCGGCAGAGCTTGCAGGGCAATTAGGCCTCGACCTGATAATAACCGACCATCATCCACCCGGCCCCGAATTGCCGAAAGCCGTTGCCGTAGTCCATCCCGCACTGGACAAATCTTATCCTAACCAGGATTCATCCGGCTCAATGGTAGCCTTTAAGTTGGCCTGGGCGATAGCCAATGAATTAACTGCCACCTCTCGAAGCAGCGGGGGAAAACTCGAACCGAAACTGCGCGAATTTATGCTCAATGCAACCTCTCTGGCGGCTATGGGCACCATCGCCGATATCGTAGACCTGCGGGGTGAAAACAGGATTCTAACAAGCTACGGACTCAAATCTTTACCGCAGTGCGGGCTCGCCGGCGTTCAGGCCCTCATTGAGTCAGCCGGCCTGACGGGGCAGGGTCTCGATAGTTTTCGCATTGGCTTTCACCTCGCGCCGATGCTCAATGCCGCCGGGCGGATGGGGCACGCACGATTGGCAGTGGAGCTCTTAACAGGCGACAGTCCAATTCACTCGGCGGAAATAGCCCAATATCTCAAAGAGCAAAACGACCGGCGTCGCCAATGCGAGCGAAAGATATTTAAGCAGGTCTGTGAAACAATAGTTGAGAAAGGCCTGGACCGCCCCGGCCAAATGAGTTTTGTCCTCGCCAGCCAAACCTGGCACACCGGCGTAATAGGCATAGTGGCCTCGAGAATAGTCGACATTTACCATCGTCCTACGGTCATTATCAATCTCGGAGACACCGAAAACAGCATCGCCAAAGGTTCCGCACGCTCGATAGACGGCTTCTGTTTGCTCAGCGCAATCAGGGCCTGCTCACAGCATTTGGTTAATTT
>CAYYFT010000267.1:0-2191 GCA_964471015.1 uncultured Pirellulales bacterium
CGGCTGTAACTATCGAACAAAGGGTCTTTAATTGGCCTGTAACCCTTTTTTAAAATGGTTTTGAAAATGAAAAAATTCAAGTGGGTTATCTTGTTGATTTTGATTTTGGCTTTGCCGTGTTTCGGGGCGGAGATATTCAATGAGGAAGAGTCGGTTTGGTTTGTAGGATCAATATCGCCGTATGTAACCCGCAGAAAAGGGAATAAAAAATAAATGAAAAAAGCTATTATTTTAATAGCACTTATTTTGGTGGCATTTTTTTGCTTAGGGCAGGTAGTGCAACCAATAAAGGGTTTACTGTGGCCGGGACTTGTGGCTGCCAGCGATGCACCAACATTATACAAATTAATTGCTCCTTATAAATGCGATGGCACGGCGGATGATGTGCAGATTCAAGCGGCTATTGATGCCCTGCCTGCTTATGGTGGTGGCGGCAGCGTGATACTTTCGGCAGGTAATTTTAACATTGCGGCATCTATAAATATCAGAGGCTCTTTGAGACTGAAAGGCCAAGGTGTTTACGCTACGAGGTTAAACCTTGCTGCGAACTGTGATATGCTCGTATATGATGGGGAAGCTACACAGGGTTTCTTTTATCTCGAATATATGTTCCTCAATGGTTCAGGTTTCAGCGGCAGCGGACTTGTAGTGAATGACAATCTCTGGGATGTTTATCTTTCCAAGGTTTTCTTTGGTTCTTTCAGTGGCGATGCGATTATTACGGATGAGGCTTGGGGTTGGGAGATAATCGAGTCCGTCATTGAATGGTGTGGCGGAAATGCTTTTGTGCTAAACGGAGCTGGAACCGGCCCGAAAATAGCGAATTGCAAGTTTATAGATAACGAAAAACACGCAATTTTGCTTCGGAAGGGCGGCTCTGGTCAATTTACAAATTGCGAATTGCGAGGGCTGAGAACGGGGGTAAATGAAACGAAAGTCTATGCCAAATTGACTACCGGCAAAGATATAAGCGCCTGGGCAGAAGGTGATGTTGTTCGTAATGATACCGGCGATGGGGATGACTGGACGGGGACGGTATTCGATTTATACACCGGCGACCGAATGACAAACGCACAGGTTATTGTTCAGCTTACAACAGGGACTTACGACGACATAGTTATAGCGGCCGGGATTGAAAACACCACCCAATCTGATACGACAACTCTTTCGGCTAAAGCCGAATATCGGTATACAGCAATATGTTTTGAGGGTGGCGGAGGCAATGCGACTGTCACTAATTGCCGTATGGGATTAAAAACTAATGGAGTTGGTGTCCGAATAGATTCACCCCGTAACGTAATAGTTGGAAATCACATGTACAACGGGCATACCGGAGTCGTTGCGACTGCTAATGGTGTCCGTAATGTTATTACAGATAATATGCTTTATAACCAAAGCTCGATGGCCTTTGAAGATGGGGAGGGAACTTCTGTAGTAAAAAACAATCAATACTACGTTACAGATTGCAGCGAAATTATTGACGTTACCGGCGATGGCAGCGCTACTACAATTACGTTAAACCACGACCTCGATGCTAACGGCCCCAAGTGGTGTGATAGAATTTTTCAGATTACACCAGCTTCGGCGAAAATGGCGGCGTCGACCTATTGGATTTCGAGCATAACATCCTCGCAGATAGTTATCACTTTTTCCGCTGCTTTAGAGCTTAACGAGCATTATATCTTTCATATCAATGGATTTTACCAAAACAGAGTTTGGAATTTGTCCGCGCCATAAAGGAGTAATTTAATGAGAAAATTATTTGCTTTATTGATTTGCCTATCGTTATCGGCGTTCGTTTTTGCAACCGATGAAATTGTGGTGCCTTATCCATCGGATTGCAATGTGTATGCTGTGATAAAGCAGGCGAATGGGCAATCTTGGAACAATACTACTAATGCCTTTGAGGACTGGAGCGATGCCAATATAGGAGATTATGATATCCCTTTGGTCGATGTTGGCGATGATACATACATCGGCGATTTTAACGGTTCTATAATTGCGGGTGATTATTTTCTAAAAGGATATTTGAGGGTGGGTGCTAATCCAGATGCAACAAATGATTCGTGGATAGCAGGCCCGACGGTTTTATCATGGAATGGCTCGTCAGAAATAACAGAATATGCCTTATGGGTTGATGTAAACGATGTAAAAACCAAGACTGATAACCTGCCCGCCGACCCTGCGGATG
>CAYYFT010000268.1:0-2176 GCA_964471015.1 uncultured Pirellulales bacterium
GCCCAAAAGCAATTTATACGCAGGAATGTTTCAATACAATAAGAGATGGTATTTTAACAGTAAAAAAAGTATCAGATAATACTATGGAAACCGTCGAGAATAACCTTTCGCTTGACAAACTTGCTACCGGTGATTACTATTGTGCTGTTGAAGGTGATGAACGCAGGAAAATTGTGGCAAACACAGAAAATTCAATTGAAATTTCTCCAGACAAGCTATTCGGAAAAATCCCCACTGCAGGCAGTAAAATCGAGGTTCAGGTTCGGCTGCAAAGGCCTTACGTTGACATTGAAAAATGCATCGGCTGTGGAGTTTGCGAACACGAATGCCCCGTAAGCGGTAAAAAAGCTATAAGAGTCTCTGCAGAAGGTGAAACAAGGAGCGCTGATAGAAAACTATTACTCAAACGTTAATAACTCTTGGAGTCCGGTGAAATGGAAGAAAGACACAACAAAATCAACAGAAGGAATTTTTTGAAGACGGTAGGGGCTACAGGGTTGGGTTCTGTCTTTGCCTCAGCCACGGTAAAAGCTGGCCCAAATGAGCCAAACACGGTGCAGAAAACGGAAGAGCCAAAATTCCCCGAGCTTCCACAGCGAAAACTCGGTAAGACCGGTATCGAGATTCCGGTTCTGTCCAATGGGCTGATGTTCGACATCACTGGGAACCAGCTCATATTAAGGGCCAATCTCCAGTACAACGCCACCTACTGGGACACTGCCTACAATTACGCCGGTGGAAACAGTGAAATCGGCATAGGAACATTTCTCAGGAAAACCCCGGAAGTCCGACAGAAACTTTTCATCGTTACTAAGGCATCCGGAGTAAACAGCAGACAAGGCAACGTAGCCGAACAACTCGAACAACGTCTGCAGGAATCGCTAAGAAGAATGAACATCGATTACATTGACCTGTACTATGGTGTTCACGGCTGCGACGACCCGGATTCTCAGCTCTCAGAGCAGATGCAAAAATGGGCCGAGCGCGCAAAGAAACGCAAGCTCATACGCTTTTTCGGATTCAGCACACATAAAAATATGGAGAGATGCTTAATGGCTGCATCCAAACTCAATTGGATTGATGCGATAATGACAAGCTATAATGTCGCCCTGATGCAAAATCCGCAAATGCAGAAGGCTGTCCAGGCGTGTCACGAAGCCGGCATCGGCCTTATCGCAATGAAGGTGCTGCTCGGAGTCCAAAAGAGACAAGCCGAGGCCGAAGATAAAATGGTCACTCACTTTCTCGATAAAGGCTACACACGCGAACAGGCCCTGATAAAAGCCGTCCTCAAGGATAAACGCATCACCGCAGCCTGTATAAGAATGGAAAATGTTACTTTGCTTCGTTCAAACATAGCTGCTGTGCTCGATAAAATCAAACTTACTCAGACAGATGCAGATGTATTAAAGAAATACGCCGCAGCGACTTGTAGTGGTTATTGCACCGGTTGTGCATATATTTGTGACGCAGCCCTGCCGGATGCACCATATATTAGTGAGATTATGCGTTATTTAATGTACTACAATAGCTATGGTGAGCGTCAGGAAGCAAGAGAGCTTTTTGCTCAAATTCCACGCAACGCAAGAAACAAACTGCTCAGCATCGACTACAGACTTGCCGAAGCTCGCTGCCCACAGCATTTGCCCATAGGTAAACTTGTCGCCGAAGCAGTCAGCAAGTTGGCCTGACCGGTATTTCAAACAGAGTATCTCAGATAGCTTCAGCCAGCAGGTTCTCACTGAGAGCCTGCATCGCCATTGCCATATAACATTGTGGTATCTTTGCAAACTTTTCGTACCTGGAGCAGGCAAAAAATTCAGCGGGCTTGTTAATCGCAACTGCTTTATTAACAGGAAGTTACGTTTGCCAAAGGACGATTTTTCTTGCTTTTCCCACGCCTTTAGAGTACAATAGTTGCATATATATGAAGAAGTTTTATTACGAAATCTGGCTTCCGTTTACTTTCACAAAAAGGCGGATTTTAATTCTCGCAATTGCAAGTTATATTGCTTTGTGTTAGAGGTACGTAGTACCTTTTCATTTTTTAGCCGCCCAGCTTTGGGCGGCTTTTTTATGCGCTTTGAATCCATTAAACATTGACACGACCAAAATGTCAAATTAAGCTTACGAAAACTAAATGGCTGACATAGAGGATTTGTAAATGATAATAGTT
>CAYYFT010000269.1:0-2127 GCA_964471015.1 uncultured Pirellulales bacterium
CCTATGATGCTTATCGAGGCTGAAGCCGAAGGTATGCCGATAAGCCTGGTTATGCAAAATGCCGAGACGATTCGACTGGTTAACCCGAAGGGTAAAGCAATTTCGATTACGAGTTTGAAACCAGGTGATAAAGTGCTCGGCCATATTGAGAAAGCTGGCAGGCACTTCGGTATGAAAGTTGACGAGACGCTGATAGAAAGGTAAAGCTATGGTCTGGCCGGAGAATGTAATCAGCATAATTTTGGCCGTAGTGCTTGGTGGAGCAGTTGGGCTGGAAAGAGAAACCAAAGGCAAGTTTGCCGGTCTGCGGACGAATATTTTAATATGCCTTGGGGCAGCAGTCTTTACAATAATCTCCAAACAAATGGGGGGCGGGCAGGAAAGTTCACTCACAAGAATAGCAGCGGGTGTAGTTGCCGGCGTGGGTTTTTTAGGCGCCGGTGCCATCATTCAGGATAGAGGCGGTATATATGGTCTAACAACCGCAGCAACTATATGGATGGTTGCGAGCATTGGAATGGCTTGTGGTGCGGGATTTCTTCTGCTGGCAGTTACTTCAACAATTATTGCTCTTATAGTATTGATTGGTTTAACGCCTCTGGAAAAATGGGTCGGTTCCCTCAGACGAAAACACAGGTCAAAGACAGAACCGTCCGTACAGAGCAAAGACAATGGTTAACTGACACTTCCTTTGCAGGACACCAACATCAAATTCTCGAAGGAAAAGACCCACCCTCGATAAAAAGACCGGCCTTTATAAATCCTATCAATAGCTACTCTCGTCCCTAAAAGACTACCCCGCCGACTTGACGTGGTTAGCCTCTAAATCTACAAGCCTGGTGTGGGTGTGGCTGCCTGCCAGTTATTCGGGTCGTTGCCGTATAACGTAGTGCTGGTTCGCGTCAGCGATTTACCTGCACCATCGGCTTCGGTTGGCCACAGGTCAATATCGCCTGGTTCACCGCCGGGATGCGAGCCATCGCTGTAATCGACCCGGTCAACACGGATGTAGTAACGAGTGCCAGCATACTTATCACCGGGCTTGCCAAGCTGGACTCTTTCGCCGCCATTGTCCAGCTTGCCATCATAGGGGCCGAAAACTATACTTGAAGATACGCCCGGATATCGCCAGGCAAATGCAGCAGGGTTCTTGACTATTAGTATTCTGCCGCCGGCAGGTATAGTAACTTCATTCGGGTCGGCTGGGAAGGTAAAGTCAATCCCATCGGTGAGCTTCCACGGCTCGCCCTCAACATAATCATACAAGGTTACCGACCCTGCGCTGTTATTATACAACTCTATATACTCATACTGGTCATTTTCATACGAGCCGCCCGCAGGCCAATTGGGATGATACATAATCTCATTTATAACTATTGGTCCGACTTTTGGATAGGCGTTGGCCAGTCCTGGTGTGTCGTAGTCCATCGCCACAAAGTTGAAGTTGTCGGTACTTGCTTTGTAGTATCGCCCGAAAGACACACCCGTTTCAGATGCTCCGAAATCCTCCTTTTGGCGGTAACCGGTCAACACGCTGTTTGTATCCAGCGCAGAAGCCAGACAAACCATCTCTCCGTTCGCGCTCAGTGCAAATGGTGCCAGTTTGCCCGGGTCGCTGCTTTCTTCACCGAAGTTAACGTCCTCATAGAATACTAAATATTCGCCCGCCCCAATTACCGTACCGGAGGCAATCTTATACTTCATCAGGTTACCATCACTGTCGCTGAGGTACCAGCCGCCTATATCGATGGCACCTGCGGTGCTGTTGTATAATTCAATCCAGTCGGGGTCGCCGCCGTGTGAGTGCGACATCACTTCATTAATCACAATAGCGCTCGGATTGGGAATAATGCCGCTGTCGTCGGTGCCGGGCGAGCCGTTTATATATGCGCTTGCCCGCCAGAAGTCTTTTTCATCCCAACTGTTAACATCCGGATTGGCAGGATTTATTATGGTCAGTGAATAGCCGTCCCCATCGGTAATTGACCGCCAGTTATCGCTGTATCTGAAGTTCAAAATGGTTGTACCCATCGCATCTTCAAGTTCTATTCTTTCACCGTTGTTGGAGAGAGAGCCGGTGTATTGACCTGCTACTGGTTTTCCTGTGCCGTATTTGGCCTCGAAGGC
>CAYYFT010000270.1:0-2125 GCA_964471015.1 uncultured Pirellulales bacterium
TTTGATGATTTAACAAAACGGATTGAATCGGGATGGAAGACAAAGGATTTGAAAATCGACGAAGACGACTGGAAGTATGAGCGTGGTTTCTGGGTTGGACCTGATAACCATGGTGAATGGGAATCATAAACCGGCATAATACAGGAGATAAGATATGTCGAAAGAAAGCGATGCGAAAAGAAATGCATTTGTCAAAAGAAAATTAGCAAAGATGAGTTTGGAAGAAAAGGTCGGCCAGATTTTAACATTTACCCGGCGCGGCGCAATGATAACACCAAGCGGTATTGAACAAATTACGAAATTGCAGTGCGGCGGCCTTTGTCTGGAACCATATGCGGTTGAAACCTGCAAGAACCTTTACTGGGGCAATTCCCAGATTGACCAGAGTTTCAAGCCCCCGAAAGATTACTTTACCGTAGCGAACACTTATTTTGCCGGCCAAACCTTTGGCATCAGCATAACGCCGGAAGATTACACGAAGGACCTGAATAAATTACAGAAAATCGCATTGGGCAGGCCCTCCAAGCTTCCTCTCCATATGACTATTGATTTCGAGGGCGATTTCAAAAACGATTATATGGCCGGCGGCATAAGGCAGTTCCCGCCTCCAATGGGTATGGCTGCTATCGGCGACCCCAAAATGACTTACAAAATCAATAACACCATCGCCAAGCAGCTCAGCAATATCGGCGTAACGCAGATGTATTCGCCGGTCTGCGACGTGAATATCAATCCCAAGAACCCTGAAATCGGCGTTAGGTCCTTTGGTGACGACCCTGAGGTCTGCGCAAAACACGCCGTCGCATTTGTAAAAGGTTTACAGGACGGTGGTATCGCCGCGACAGCGAAGCATTTCCCCGGCAGAGGTGACTCGGCAACCGATGCTCACGATGTGCTGGATGTGATAAGGGCCGACAAAAAGAGAATGCATGAAGTCGAGCTGGTTCCTTTCAAAGCGGCGATAGACGCGGGCGTAATGGCCATTATGACGGGACATTCCGTTTACCCGGCGTATGACGCCAAGTTCCCAACAACCTTGTCAGAAAGAATCCTTACCGGGCTTTTAAGAGAAGAGCTTGGCTTCGACGGCGTGATTGTTTCCGACGCTATCGGTATGGCTGCCATTCTAAAACAATGGCCCCTCCCGCAGGCTTGTGCAATGGCTATCAAGGCGGGCTGTGATACGATATTGCTCAAGGCTGATGACGAATCGAGGTCGCAGTGCTTCTTTGGAATTTTAGAGGCCGTTAGAACAGGCTTTTTGTCTGAAGAAAGACTCAATGAGGCCGTTACGCATCTTTTAAGAATGAAGTATGACCAAGGACTGTTTGAAACAGCTGGCAAGAAGGACCCAAAAAAGGCACAGAAATACGCTATGAGCAAGCCGGTCGTAGATTTCTGCTGGGACGTAGCCAAAAAGGCAATGATTGTAATGCGGGACAACAAGAAAATGCTGCCTTTGAAACCCAAACAGAAAATGCTGGTCATCGAGCAACGTATCCCTTATGAATTTTGCGGGAAAGACCCCTATATGCATCAGCATATGTTCTGCGAGCGAATGTCGGAATATTCGACGAATCTTATTCTGGTCGATACGGACTTCGCAGCAACTGAAGAAGAGCTTGCGGAATGTCTCGAGCTTGCGAAACAGACGGACCTAGTTGTTATGACAAATTATTACGCCCGAATTGTTAAATCGGGCAACAATCAGCTGCTTGTCAAGAAACTCAAGGAAGCGGGTAAAAAAATAGTTGTCGTGACCAACTACCCATATATAGAAGGCACGACAAAAGAGGCTGATGTTGTGGTCTGCAATTTCAGCGGCACGCCTGATTCAATTAGAGCTGCAGTAGATTTGCTGTTTGGGAAAATCAAGCCTTCACGTTCAACTAAATTGCCCATAAAACTTGGCTCTCAGCGAGCAGCCCCTGTGAAAAAACTGAAAGCACCATTGAAGAAACCTCCTCTGGGTTTATCATATTGTTGACGACAGATTTAACATAATTAATTATATGCCGCCGATGCTGTTTTTCAGCATCGGCGGTTTTGTTTATGTTGAGATTGGGTTTGATTGGGTTTGTTTTGCATAATCGTTCAATTTTGATTGAACGAAGTTCATTGTTCG
>CAYYFT010000271.1:0-2122 GCA_964471015.1 uncultured Pirellulales bacterium
TTGATAAACATTTTGCTCTTGTCGATCCTCTTGGTCACGGCAAAATAACTTCCGATGAGCAGACCGACGCCACGCACATTGCTAAGGTCTTGGCAATAATTGACAAAAAGGCAATCGCAACAAGAAAAATCAAGGTTGTTTTAGACAGTGTCAATGGAGCAGGGGGGCGGGTTACCAAAAAAATGCTTGCCGAGCTTGGCTGCGAAGTTATCGCAATAAACGATGAACCAACGGGCATTTTCGCCCACAGACCCGAACCAACCGCCAGGAACTTAACCGGCCTTTGTAAAGTGGTAAAAGAGAAAGAAGCCGATATCGGCTTTGCCCAGGACCCTGACGCCGACAGGCTGGCAATTGTTGACGAGGCAGGAACCTACATCGGCGAAGAATATACACTCGCTTTGGCAGCCAAATACATTTTCAGCAGGGAAACCGGCAAGGCGGCAACAAATCTTTCAACATCGAGGATGCTCGACGATATTGCCGAAGAGGCCGGCGGTCAGGTTATCCGCACCGCTGTTGGCGAGGCAAATGTTGCTGCGGCGATGCTCGAGCACAATTGCATCATCGGCGGAGAAGGTAACGGCGGCGTAATAGATTTGCGAGTCGGGCCGATACGCGACAGCCTCGTTGGAATTGCCCTTGTTCTGCAATTAATGGCCGAAACCGGAAAGACCATAAGTCAACTGGCCGGCGAAATCACCGGTTATTATATGAGCAAAGATAAATTCGTCGCAGATAAATCGCAAGCTCGGCAAATCTTAAATTTAGCGAAAGAGACCTTCGCCGATGCAAAACTCGATACCACCGATGGCTGCCGATTCGATTTTGACGATGGCTGGCTGCACCTGCGAGCCAGCAATACCGAACCCGTTATGCGGATAATAGTCGAAGCAAAAAATCGAAGTATCGCTCAAAAATATATCGATGCGGTTCTGAGTATTCGCAGACGAATACCGGGTTAAACCGAAAATGAATAACGACAAACAAAAAATCGCCGGCGAGCAAATAAAATCGATTACATATCTTGGTATCGCCGTAAATATTGTTCTCTCAGTGGTCAAGGTTATCGTTGGTTTTCTTGCTGGCTCTTTGGCTATGATAGCTGACGGGCTTCACTCTCTTTCAGATGTAGCCACTGATGCGGCAGTGCTGCTGGGCGTGCATCTGGGCTCGAAAGCGCCAGACCAGAGCCATCCGTATGGCCACGGGCGAGCGGAAACTTTCTCAGCAGGGTTAATTGCGTTAGTCTTAATTCTTGTTGGGGGAGCTATGATGTACTATGCCACTATGGCCATAGCCAGAGACGAAGTTACCACACCCCGGCTTGCAGTTCTTATAGCAGCGATACTTTCGATAGCTTCCAAAGAATGGCTCTATAGAGTAACACAAAAAGTCGCCATCCAGTCTCACAGCACTGCACTTTATGCCAATGCCTGGCATCATCGCAGCGATGCTCTAAGTTCGGTAGCTGTTGTTGCAGGGTTTATATCACTGGAGTTCGGTTTTGGCCATGGCGACCAGGTTGCCGCCATTGTGGTCGGTCTGATGATAATTCTGGTCGGTGTCAGGATAATTGCTGATTGCTTGCGCGAACTGACGGAAGGCGCGGTCGATGCGGACACGATTGAGCATATAAAGGATATAATTAACGCCAATTCTTCAATACGTCAATGGCATCGGCTGCGGACACGCACGGTCGGCAGAGAAGTTTTTCTCGACCTGCATATCCTCGTTGACCCGGATTTGAACATAGCTGCCGCCCACGAAATAGCCGAGAGCTTAGAAAATACACTGCACGAAGAGATAACACGTCCGGTCAATATTACCGTTCACATCGAGCCGGACATACCGGCGCTGAGAAAATAAGAGCGTGAGAGCAGAAATCAGGAGTCAGAATACAGAAGTCAGAAGACAGAAAAACAGATGCTGGATACTCGATGCTCGATGCTCGATGCTCGATGCGGGTTGCGGAGGTCTACGGGGGTGGGATTTGTCATTTACAATCTACTATTGACGATTTACGATTGTGCGGTTGAGATTCTTCGCTCAAATTTCAGGATAATAAAAAAAACTTTGCAAATCGCCTTGATATGAAGTAGTATAATCCACCTTTAAGAAC
>CAYYFT010000272.1:0-2118 GCA_964471015.1 uncultured Pirellulales bacterium
ATGCCCGCTTTGGGGTTTCTAACTCTGCACAATGTCAGATGGCCGGAAAACTCTCTGGTTTCCTGCGGCCAGCCGACCAAGGCCAGCGACTTTTCAATATCCTCCTGTAATTCTAACAGATTTTCCTCTCCTCTGCCGGTGCCGACCCATAAGACTTTAGGGCTTTTGCCGCCAAAATGGCCGACTGATTCTATATCCAGCTCAAAACTTTTGTTTCTGCCGGCAACGTCCTTAACTATATTACAAACCTCAACAACTTTTTCATCTTTAATTTCACCCAGGAACTTCAATGTCAGGTGTATATTATCGGGGTTCACCCACTTGACATCGCCCTTTTTCACATCAACACCGTCCTGCAACTGCCGCTGCAGGCCGCCTAACGCGCTTCTGATTTCCTTACCAATATCTATCGCTATAAAGCATCTCATTACATCACCAACTGCTAAAATTGTGTTAGCCTTCGCAAGGTTTTGAACCTGCTATCGATATCGTCTTTGCTTATCGAGGTCAGACCTGCCAGCGAGAAATCGGCAATCGTAAAAGAGGCAACCACTGTGCCGTAGGCGAGCGCTTGTTTTAATGATTCAAAATCAACCCTGCCGAGCTGTGCCAGATAACCCATCAGCCCGCCAGCGAAGCTGTCCCCGGCGCCTGTTGGGTCTTTGACCTCAGCGGCCGGAAAGGCCGGCAAAATAAACCTCTCATCGGCGCTGCAAAGTATCGAACCCGACTCGCCTTTTTTAATAATCACCACTTCTGTACCTATATCCAGGATTTTTTCTGCCGCCTTTATCAGATTATGTTCTCCCGCCAGCAGCCTTGCCTCGTCTTCATTGATTATCAGGCAATTGATTTTTTTTATCAATTTTTTCAACTCTTCCGGGTGTCCCTCAATCCAAAAATCCATAGTGTCCACAGCCACAAAAACAGGGCGTTCGATTTGATTGAGTAATTTGAGCTGCAGATTTGGTGCTGTATTCGCAAGAAAAACAAATTTGCTGTCACTAAACCCCTCCGGCACCTTCGGCGGCTCCTCTGCAAGAACATTTAATTCGATATAATCCGTTGCCCTATCGTCCATATTCTCACTATATGACCCGACCCAGCGAAATGTCTTGCTGTCTTTTCTTATTTCCAAACCTGTCAAATCAACATCCCTGCCGGTAAAAACTTTCACCAAATCAAAAGGACAATCCGAACCGATAACCCCCACAAATCTGACCGGGCTAAAGAAGCTGGCCGCCATACTGAAATATACCGACGAGCCGCCGAGACAATTCTCACTGACGCCATAAGGCGTCTTAACAGTATCTATCCCTATCGAACCGGTTACCAATAACGACACTCACCACTCTCCTTTCAACGTATTATCTATCCTCTCTAAGGTTTTCTCTTTACCCAATATCGCAGCGGCATCAAAAATCGGCAGGCTGATAGTGGTTCCGCATAGCGCCACACGCAGGGGCTGAGCGATTTTGCCGAGACCGACACCTCTTTCCTCTGCCATGTTGCGCAGCATAGCCTCGATACTCTCCACGGTGAATTGCTCCATCGCAGCAAGTTTGTCGCGAACAATCTTCAGAACAGCCAAGCCGTCATTTTTCAACAAAACCTTTTTAACCGCCTTTTCATCATACTCAATTTGGTCGTTTTCCAAAAATAGAAATCTGCTCTTGCGCTCGATATCCGCAAGCGTCCGCGCTCCTTCGCAAACCCTTATTATTCTGTCCAACATCTCATCATCCGCCGATGCAACCGGAGATTTGATGGCCTTTAAGTAGTCCTTAAAATGCCGAATAAGTTTTCCTTTGTTGCTCTGCCGAATATGCTCGGTGTTAAAGGCAAGGAGCTTATTGCGGTCAAACAAACTATTGGTCTTTGTCAGACGCGAAAGGTCAAAGCATTCAATCAGCTCCTTAACAGACATAATCTCGCGCTTATCCCCCGGGTTCCAGCCTAACAGTGCAAGAAAATTCACCATCGTCTCCGGCAAATAGCCGCTCCTGAAAAAATCCACCACATTAATCTCCGGCAGTTGAACACCAAGATACTCGGCCATCGCATCAATGGCGGGCATATCCGGACTAACTTTCCGCTTTATGAAATTTCTCATTTCAT
>CAYYFT010000273.1:0-2098 GCA_964471015.1 uncultured Pirellulales bacterium
CATTTATTGACTCAGCTGCCGAAGATAAGAGAGATGCTGAAAGGCGACGTCGCAGCCGCCTTTGACGGAGACCCCGCTGCAAAGTCATACGAGGAAATCGTGGTAAGCTATCCCTGCATCACGGCGATTGCAACCTATCGCATCGCCCACGAATTGTATCTGAAAGATGTGCCGTTAATCCCGCGGATAATGACCGAATATGCGCACGCAAAAACCGGTATCGACATACATCCCGGCGCAAAAATAGGCAAAAACTTCTTTATCGACCACGGCACCGGCGTTGTAATAGGCGAAACTACGGTCATAGGCGACAATGTGAAAATTTATCAGGGCGCTACACTCGGAGCTCTGAGTTTTCCGAAGGATGAGAGAGGGAAGATAATAAAGGGCGGCAAAAGACATCCAACGATAGAGGACAATGTTACAATCTATGCCGAGGCGACGATACTCGGTGATGTAGTCATCGGAAAAGGTGCGGTAATCGGCGGTAATGTCTGGATAAAGGAATCGGTGCCGGCCGGCGTTACCGTTACAACACCAAAGGCGGACTTGATTTATATAAAAAATGGCAGGGAAGTAAAAAAATAGAAAAGGCGGTTTTTAGCTTTTGCCTTTTTACTTTCTTTTCAGGAGGTTTTTTGGACGAGAAGCTGATTGAAAAAATCAAACGGTTAAAGGCCGAGCGCAACGCTGTAATACTTGCGCACAACTATCAACCTGCCGAAATTCAGGACCTGGCTGATTTTTGCGGCGATTCTCTGGGCTTGAGTATAAAAGCAGCGGAGACTGATGCACAGGTAATCGTATTTTGTGGTGTAAAGTTTATGGCAGAGACCGCTGCTATTCTTTCCCCGCAAAGAACCGTGCTTTTACCGGACAAATTTGCCGGCTGCCCTCTGGCTGATATGATAACCGCAGAGCAGTTAAGCGAGCTGAAACAGAAATATCCCGGTGCGTTGGTGGTCTGTTACGTAAACAGTTCCGCAGAGGTCAAGGCACAGAGCGATTATTGCTGCACCAGCTCTAATGCAGTTGAGGTAGTAAACTCTATACCGCAGGACAGACAAATTATTTTTGTGCCGGACCAGCATCTCGGCCGGTTTGTCGTTGAAAAAACCGGCAGAGACCTTGTGCTCTGGCCGGGCTATTGCCACGTGCACGTGGCGATAACAGAAGAGGACATTAAAAACGCAAAAACAAAATATCCCGATGCGATTGTAATGGCGCATCCGGAATGCACGGAACCGGTCAAGGAGCTTTCGGATGAGCTGCTTAGTACCGGTCAAATGCTCGAGTTTGTTGACAAAAGCACAGCTAAACACTTTATAGTTGCAACCGAAATAGGGATGACACATCCTTTGAAAAAACAAAACCCACGAGCTGAATTTATAGCGGCCAGTGACAGGGCGATTTGCCCTAATATGAAAAAGATTACTTTGGAAAAAGTCGCATGGTCGCTGGAAGATATGCAGTATAAAGTTACAGTGCCGGAAGAGATAAGGGTAAAAGCGAGCAAGGCGATTGATAGGATGGTAGAGATTTTGCCTTCAAAAATGAGGAAGGACTAAAGAGATGGATAAAGAAACTCAATATCATTTGGAAACACTTGCCCTACATGCAGGTCAGAAGGTTGATTCAGATACGCTCAGCCGAGCCGTGCCTGTTTATCAAACCACCAGCTATTGTTTTAAAAACACCGAACATGCAGCAAACCTGTTTGCACTAAAAGAGTTCGGCAATATCTATACGCGACTGATGAATCCTACGACGGATGTATTGGAGAAACGGCTGGCTGCGATGGAAGGGGGGGTGGGCGGTTTGGCGTTAAGTTCAGGCCAGTCGGCAATCTATGTGAGCATATTTAATATCTGTGGTGCGGGAGGCCATATCGTATCTTCGAACTCACTCTACGGCGGAACAGTAACGCTGTTCAGCCAGACTTTTGCCAAGCTCGGTATTGAAGTAACTTTCGTTGACCCGAGGAAGCCGGAAAATTTTGCCGCGGCGATCAGAGACAATACACGGCTGATTTACATAGAGACAATCGGCAATCCCAAAAATGATATTCTGCAGTATGAAAAGATAGCAGAAATCGCAC
>CAYYFT010000274.1:0-2094 GCA_964471015.1 uncultured Pirellulales bacterium
ACGCTGTTGTAATGCTTGTTCCAGACGAGCGTAGCGGTAACAGATTCCTTTGCCGGTTCTGCGAGGGTGATTTTATAAACGTTTTGCAGGTTTTCGCTTTTCTCAAGCTGGTTATTGTCCCAGCCGGCAGTTGGGACATCGTCCGACTTCGCCGAGGCTACGCCGGACAGGCCGGGTTTCGCCTGACCTGCGATTAGCTGTTTGTAGGCGCCAGCGGCGTTTACCATTCCCGCACCCTGGATGTAATCCAGCGGCACCTCGTGGTCATCATCTTTTTGGAGCTTGCCCTTGTGCCAGTAGGGTAGTTTCTTTGCTGAATTTAGTAAAATAGCTTTCATTACGTCCGGTTCAACAGCCGGACTCAAATTCGGGTCCTCTTTGGCCTTTTGAACAAGCAGGCCGATTGTCCCTGCAACGAGCGGTGTCGAGAAGCTCGACCAGTTGCCGGTCGGCTCATAACGGTTAGGGTCGTTTGCATCGGCGGCCAGGCAGTTACCGGGGGCGACGATATCGGGTTTGCACCGCCCGTCTGCAGTCGGGCCGAGACTCGAATGCTCCGGATAGGCAAGCGAGAAATGTGCCAGACTGGCGGCGAGATTTTCAGCCTTTACAGAATTGACAACTCCGACACCAATAACGTTGGCTCCGGCACCGGGATAAAGCAAAGGGTCATAAACTTTCGAGCCATTTCCTATGCCGGCCACGACAATGAGGCCGTGTTGCTCGGCCATCGATTCGATTCCTCTTGTCCACCAGTCTTCAAATTGGTTGCCGAAACTGGCGGTTACAATATCTGCATCAGGTGGTGAGTAGGGGAATATATTGTTAGTTAAAAAATGCCAGAATTCATAGCTATCGGCTTGGGCCTGCGGCGCAGCCCCCTGATAGTGGAATCGGCCAAGTTGAGGATTGTAGGCGTTGGGGTCCTCGCCGAGCAATATGGAACAGACGGCTGTTGAGTGAGGCGAGATGCCGGCTGGCGGTTCGGCCTGGTCACTGAAATTTAGTTGTTTGTCTTTGAAGCAGTTATGCTCGATGTTCGGCTGGTAATCGTTTTGGGGTTCGCCGTCAATGTAAGTAATACTTCGGCAGATGACAGCGAATTTGACGCCGGAACCTGTCAAATTGGGGTCTAACTGCCTTAACGCATAAATCCCGGCGTAATTTAGTCCTTGCGGCTGCAGCGTCTTGTCAGTCTGCGGCCCTTCGGCTCCGGCGACAGCGCTCACGGGTGTCAGCATTGCTGCCACACAGGCTATCAGGCACGAAACGAGTATTTTTTTGCCGCTCTGAGCCATTCCGCTCCTCCGGAAATATTGGTAAAATCTAAAAGGCAGAAAATTGATTCGCTGGCTGATGCCTGTAGTTCTGCCCCTAAATTCCTGGTAATATGATACCATAAACCGGTTTTCTTTTCAAGTAAATTACCGGTTAGCTCCTGCGATATATAGCGTTTTCAGTATTGAAAAGCTGGTTTGGGAAAACTTGATTTAGAGGCCTTGCCTTTATCGGGCGTGGATGCTATACTCAACCCGATATTCAGGCTGTTTCCGGCTAAGGGATTGCCGTAATTATGAAGGTAATTTTGAATTCCGAACAAATCGAGCAAACTCTCAAAGATTTGACAAGTCGTATTATTTCCGAAACCTCGCCTCCATTGGACGTTGCCGTAATCGGTATTCGCAGCAGAGGAGAGGTTCTCGCCCAGAGATTATCGAGCCGATTGTCGAAAGAGCTGGGCAGGGATGTTCCGCGTGGAACCCTCGATATAACACTTTACAGGGACGACTTGAATTCGCCGCAGAGTAGCGCCCAGCCGCAGGTGCGAACTACTGAGATTGGCTTCGATATAAATGATAAAATCATTATTTTATTCGATGATGTTTTATATACCGGCCGTTCGGCGCGCGCAGCGATGGATGCCCTTATAGATTTGGGCAGACCAAAGGCGATTAAATTGGCAGTGCTTGTTGATAGAGCGGGAAGGGAATTTCCGATACAGGCTGATTACGCCGGTTGCAAAACCGATGTTGCACCCGGCAAATTAGTCCAGGTTTTTCTTTCCGAATCGGACGGAAAGGAAGAGGTCGTTAT
>CAYYFT010000275.1:0-2078 GCA_964471015.1 uncultured Pirellulales bacterium
GAGAGGATAGTCAAATGACACTTATGCGAGCATTTTCAAAAGTAGATAAAGATGGAAAGATCAAGCTCCCGAATAACATTCAACAAGCAGCACAGCTTAAGGAAGGACAATTGGTCGAATTGAAGATTACGGGAGCGAGCAAAAAGAAGAATATTTTGATTTCAGCAAGAGGTTCTACGGGATAGAGCTATAAGTTCCTTACGGAAAGGGGTTAAAAATGAAGGATGTTAATAACCTGAAAGGAATCCATGGAGCGGGGACTATGCAGAGCAGAAAGAAACGCTCTATCCCCAGGGTTCAAAGCTCGACATATTTAGATTTGTATATGCTCGATAAAGAAAAAGAAAGACTCCTGAAGGAAGACAGGAAATTGTCTATGAGGAAAGATTGTATCCGAAAGCGGCTCGAAGAGATTGAGCACGAGATAAGCAAGATAAAAGAAGCGGAAGTTGCCTCGAAAGCTGGGAAAGGCACAAGCTCTTCAGGACGCGCATTCGCTCAAACAAACGGGGCGAAAAAAGAGTTTAAGACGATGGCTCTAACTTATTAAACTAAGCGAGATTAGGGACTCAGGAGAACATAATAAATGGAGTGGACAACGTTTGACTTCAAAAGTCAAAAGGCAGGCAAAAGAGGTCAAGTTCTAAATAAAAATGTATACAAATGTGGATTCTGCAGCGGGAAAGGATTTATGCCCTCCAGGAAAAGTACTAAGTGCTCAGTGTGTTTAGGTGCGGGAATTATAGGGGTTCAATCCCCAGCAGTTATATGTGCTTATTGTAATGGGTCGGGAAAATCACATTTAAACACCGACCTTACCTGTATTGTTTGTGGCGGCAAAGGAGTTGTGAGTGTGCCCACTGCCCAAGTCCAGATGTGCCCTGCCTGCAAAGCCAGGGGCAGAGAAAAGGGAGCTAATTTTCCGTGTTTAACATGTTCAGGAAAAGGTGTGGTTACAAAATAGGTCTTCAGGAGCAGTATTATGAAAATAGACCAAGTACGTGAAGCAATCAGGAGCTTTTTTGAAAAGACTCTTGGTACGGACGCGAAAGTAATAAAAATAACAAAATCCGAGGATGGCTGGATAGGTGAAGCCGAGATTTATGAAGAGAGTTCATTTATTAAATCTTTAGGCCTACCCAGCAGAGTCCAGGATAGAAATACTTATGAGATTAAACTGACCGATACCCTGGAAGTGACTTCTTATGCACGAAAAGAGGAAGTCGCAACAGCAGAATAAAAACAAGAGGTATTAAAGAATGGCTAACCAAAAAATGATGCATGCCACCGAGGCTACCAACCTTGCTGATATCTTAGAGAGGGTATTGGATAAAGGTATTGTAATTGCCGGAGATATCAAGATACAACTTCTCGATATCGACCTTCTCAATATCAAAATAAGGCTTTTGGTTGCCTCTGTGGATAAAGCAATGGAGATGGGGATAAACTGGTGGCAGCAGGATTCTTATCTCTCCTCGGATGCAAAAAAGGCAAGGTTAGAAAAAGAAAATAAAACCTTGAAGAGCAGATTGGAGCGAGTAGAAGCAAAGATAAGATAACAAGAAAAGGATATGTAGTCGAAAGAGTTGCAGGATAACTGTAAAACGGAAAATCCTAACAAGCTAAGAAAAGGAGATTCGTTAATGGCTAAAGATAAAAAGAAAAAAGATGAAAAAGACGAAGGGCTGAATATCGATTTTGGTATAGGCAAATTGAGCCTTGGTCTGGGAGGATTATTGGATGGTATTGGAAACCTGGTTGACTTAGCGGCCAAGTTGAAGGAAGCAGGCGGCGAGATCAATAAAGAAGGCGAAATTGACCTGAGTAACCTCAAAGAAGGCATGAAGGGAGTGTTTGGTGTCTCTGTGAGAACAGCGGTAGGAGGTAAACCCATAGTTGAGCCGTTCGGAAATGTCAAGAAGACTCCTGAAGGACCTAAAGTCGAAGAAGAAAGAGAACCTATCACCGATGTCTTTGATGAAGACGAGGAAATTCGTATCTATGCCGAGATGCCGGGTGTTAGTCAGGAAGATATAAAGCTGGATTTAAAAGAGGATATTCTTGATATCTCAGCGCAG